>JAPLMH010000110.1 GCA_026387135.1 Candidatus Omnitrophota bacterium
CGCGCTGTCTGACAAAGAAGGATTCTCCGGGTTAGATTATGCCGCGTTCAGAGAAGAAATATTAGGCATACCAAGCCTCGCAAAGCACAGGAATATGGTTAAAGAGGAGCCCATATTTGACGCGAAGCGGTGGAATTGGAAAAAAGTGTTGGAAGCAGTACCCGACTATTACGATGCTAAGAGAGAAAATCATCTTACTTCAGACCAGGAATACGCTCTTGGCAGGGAGAAGGATGATGGAAATGGCGCAGCCTGGCAGGCCCTTGTCTATTTGAACAAAGGGCTCATATATCAAATGTTTATTAATCTCAAGAATAAAAATAAAATTTCAATGAGTGAAGATGAGGCGGTATCCGAAGGCTATATGGCGCTTATGAGAGCTGCCGCAGGTTTTGACTGGCGTCGCAAGCGCCGCTTCTCTACATACGCATGTAACGCGATAATAAATACGATCACAAGACTGGATAAAAAAGCTTCGAGGCAGCAGCGTGGCAGGATATCTTCCGATGATCGCGGAAATGAGTCATTAATGGACTGGTTAAAAAACCAAGACATCCCGGCAAAACACAAAGGCGCAGGCAGTATGGATCTATCTAGTCTGCTCGACAGCATTCTTTCAAGGACCGATGATGTAAGCATAGACCTATTAGCAAGACTTAATGCCTTGTTCAGTTTTGACGATGGATTTAAGTCCCTTGTAAGAGAGTGGATCAAGGGGGCAGGATTTGACGATAGTTACAAAACGATAATTATGAGGAGATTGAATGGTGATACGCTGGAAGAGACAAGAAGAAAGACGGGCCTCTCTAATGAAGAGGTAAGGCAAAAACAGAATAAAATAATAAAAGCAATGAATGACAGCGACTTTCTTTCCGATCTTCAGATATTTTGTTCGGAAAAGTCTGCCGGCATAAAGGTCGAGAGCATGGAAGATCTGCCGGACGGCAGTGTGAGATTCGGCCTGTTGAAGGACGGAAGATCGTTTGAAATAACGGTCGGTGCACAGAAAAAACTTTCCAGACCAAGGTCAGCCGCCGCGAAGTCGCCGGCTGGTTCGATCGCGGGCGCGCTGGAGCATCTTGCTAAAACCGATGCAAATAGCGCAAAGACCGGCAAGCAAATTGCGCAAGAATTGGGCCTGGCATATGCCTCGATCGATACGGACTTGCGCGCGCTTTACTATCACTTGCACCTGATCGAAAAAATCGATAAGCAAGAGACGGGCAAAGACGCGAGATATTACGTGCCGGAGAGAGTTAAGAAGAAATTGAACGACAAAGAAACGCGCTCCTAGATCTTCCAGATTCTCTCCCGCTTCAAAGGTAATTCCGGCGATCTACGCTTACGTCCCAATAGAAACACGCTCAAAAGAATTTACAAAAATAAGATAAGGTCGATACTTGAACCATCGGAGTCCATAGACGAGAGCCTTGAGTTTTACAGGTGGGCGTTTCAATACGGGCCGGAGAATTTCTGGTTTAAGGTCAGCGACAAGAGAGTGCTTGACGTAGGAAGCGGTTTGGGTGGATTATCCATCTGGGCAAAAGAGCACTGGGCGAAAGAAGTGGTCGGCATCGATATTAATGCCGAATCGATAAAGAGAGCGCGTAAAATAGTAAAAGGAAAAGGGCTTAAGATCAGATATGAAAAAGGGGACGCAACGCGGATTCGATTTGAGGATAGTCGATTCGGCGTAGTTACATCGGGCAGGACCCTCGAATTTCTGACGGCGAACGCGAGAAGAACGGCCCTCAAAGAGATTCAAAGGGTATTAAAGACAAATGGAACGATATTGATAGTCATCCATGATGATGAAGGCAAGCGAGCGGGCAAAGACGGCCGCATGGCTTGGCCTGACGGATATTGGGATGATGGTGCGTGGGAGTCCGAGCTGAAAGATGCGGGATTCGCGAACGTCCACATTGACACGGCATGGCCGACCGAAGAAGAAGCGCCTGCCAAGATAATATATGCTACGAAATTTGCCACAAGGCGCCATTACACGGGACTCGGGGCGATGGATGCCGATGCCGTGCCGTACCCGTCATCTGGGGACAGAAGCCAATTGCAATACTCATCGGAGAAAGCGTGGCGCGCCGAGACGCCTATAGGTATAGTCGATTCCGGTCTTGGCGGTTTAAGCGTGGCTGAGGCGCTGCGACGTTCGATGCCCAACGAAAAATTATTATGCCTGATAGATACTGCGAACTTCCCATATGGGTCAAAAAGCGAAGAAGAGCTGATCAAAATAAAAGATGATAATATGAATCTATTATCGTCCCAGGGCGTTAAGGCCATTGTTATCGCGTGCGGTACATTATCTACGGTCGGATATACCGATAGGTCATTATACACTCTGCCGATAGTGAATTTTGTAGATGCGTTGGCTAAAGAAGCGGTCAGGTCATCGCGGACTTTAAATATAGGAGTGCTTGCGACGCAAGCTACCGTGCAGACAGGCGTCTTCCAGCGCAGGATAGAGTCCCTGGGCATAGGGATAAGGGTTACAGCTGTAGGGTGTTCGGACAAGTTTGTAAAACTGGTCGAGGAAGGAAAGACGAATACGCCCCAGGCACGCAAGGTGGTAGAAGAAGAGATAGCTATGCTGAAGATAAACGGCGTGGATACGATAGTCCTGGGCTGTTCGCATTACACATTCTTAAGGGATGTGATACAGGATGTTGTGGGCAAGGATGTAAAGATAATATCTTCTGAACAGGCGATAGCAAATGAAGTCGCCGAGCTTCTCAAGACAAAAGGGCTTTTGGCGGCGCATCCCGCGAGGGCCGGGCCGCCGGTATTTGTTACAGGACCTCATAGCGGCCTCCAGGACAAGATCTCTTTCATGTTGGGCGCCGCTGCGAAATATCAGATCATTCCGTATAAAACTGCCAAAGTCTCCAGAGGCTC
>JAPLMH010000053.1:0-5695 GCA_026387135.1 Candidatus Omnitrophota bacterium
GGAGTCGGCCAAGAGGCTGAACGACTTTAAAGGTTTCCAGATAAACGACGATATCATGAAGGTGACAAATAAGAACTGTCTCGTGATGCATTGCCTGCCCGCGCACAGGGGAGATGAGATCACCGATTCGGTGATCGATTCGAAGAATTCCGTGGTCTATGATCAAGCGGAGAACAGGATGCACATACAGAAGGCGATCCTTTTACAGACATTAAAATAGAGGAGAATTTACAGATGAGTAAAAGAGTGGTACTCGCGTATTCCGGAGGCCTTGATACGTCCGTAGCCATAAAGTGGTTCGTGAACAGGGGCTACGAGGTCATCGCGTATATGGCCGACGTAGGCCAGGAGTCGGATTTTGAAGTATACAAAAAAAGAGCCATTAAGACCGGGGCGAGCAAGGTGATAGTAGATGACCTTAAGAGCGAATTCGTGGAAGATTTCGTCTTCAAAGCCCTGAAGGCCGATGCGATATACGAGGGTGGTTATCTTTTGGCGACCGCGCTATCAAGGCCGGTCATAGCCAAGGGGCTGGTAAAGGCGGCCCAGAGGGAGAAGGCCGGTTTTGTGGCGCACGGCTGCACGGGCAAAGGTAACGACCAGGTGAGATTTGAAGTTACGGTAATGGCGCTCGATCCCAGTTTAAAGATATTGGCGCCGGTAAGAGAGTGGGAACTTAAGACAAGAAGCGAAGAGATAGAATATGCGAAGAATAATAATATCTCCATCGACACAACAAAGAAGAAGCCTTACTCGATTGATGTTAATCTTTGGGGAATATCGATTGAAAGTGGGAAGCTGGAAGATCCTTATTACGAGCCTGACGAAGATACATATCAGCTTACGAAAGGAATAGACAGCTGTACATTGAAGGATTGCTATGTCGAGGTGGAGTTTAAGCATGGTATTCCTGTGAAGCTGAATGGCAAATCAATGGATGGCGTCAGCCTGATCCGGAAGCTTGCAAAGACCGCCGGAGACGCCGGCGTCGGAAGAAGCGATATGATAGAGAACAGGCTCGTAGGGATAAAGTCCAGGGAGATATATGAGGCTCCGGCGGGCACCGTGCTTTATGCGGCGCACAAAGCCCTGGAGAGCCTTGTCCTGGATAGAGAGCTTATGCATTACAAGGATACTGTAGCATTAAAATATGCCGAGCTCGTATACTACGGGTTATGGTATACGCCGCTAAAGAAAGCGCTCGATAAATTTATCGATGAGACGCAAAAGTATGTCAATGGCACGGTGAAGCTGAAACTGCATAAAGGAAATTGCTCTGTGGTGGGTAGAAGATCGCCGAATTCTCTATATAAGAAAGATCTGGCAACATATGAAAAGGGCGATAAGTTCGATCAGTCGCTCGCTAAGGGCTTTATTGAATTGTGGGGGCTGCCATATAAAGGGAGAGGTATATAATGGCCAAGAAGCTGTGGGGTGGAAGATTCACAAAGCCGACGGATCCGTCGGTGGAAGAGTTCACCAGATCCATACAGTATGACTATAAGTTGGCGAAATACGACATCTTGGGCTCGATCGTCCATGTGGAGATCCTTGGTAAGGCCGGATATCTGAAGCCCAAAGAGGTATCGGAGATCCAGTCCGCCCTTTTGAAGATAGGCAGCGGCAATTTTTCGCCGGACCTCTCTTACGAGGACGTCCACAGCCAGATACAGGATGCGCTTGAGAAGAAGATAGGTGATCTCGCCCTTAAGCTGCATACGGCCCGGTCAAGAAATGACCAGGTTGTATTCGCGACAAAAGTATATTGCATAGATAAATTGACGGAAGTTGCCGCGCTGGGTGAAGGCGTGGTCGCTGCGTTAAAGTCTCTGGCGAAGGCCAATAGCGACATTATAATGCCGGGCTTTACTCATATGCAGCATGCTCAGCCTGTATATCTGAAAGATTATCTTGGGGCTTATGTCATCATGCTCGAGGCAAGCATCGATAAGGTAAGAGTAGCCGCAAAGGAGATAAAGCTTACCATGGGCGCCGGCGCGGTGGCCGGAACGCCTATAGAGGCGAAACACTATAACGTATCCATGGATAAATACGCCAAAAAGCTGGGCATTGGGCTTACGAGGCTGAAGTTAGAGCCGACGAAAAACTCAATATATACGGTAAGCGACAGAAGCTTTGTGGCGGAAGCACTGAATGTCACGGCCATCATGGCGACTCACTTGTCCAGGTTTGCCGAGGACCTCATAATATGGTCTACAAAAGAGTTCGATTTTGTAGATATAGATGAAGCGTTCTGCACGGGTAGTTCTCTGATGCCGCAGAAGAAGAATGCCGACGCGCTGGAATTGATAAGGGGCAGCGCCGGCAGATTGTACGGAAATCGCATGGGGTTTTTGGTGGTAATAAAAGGCCTGCCGTTATCCTATAACAGGGATATGCAGCTTGATAAAGAGCCTCTCTTCGACTCATTAGGAACAGTCATAAAAGAGCTGAAGGTCCTGAAAGGGCTTGTGGGTACGCTCAAGTTCAACAAGGACAAGATAGAGTCGCAGCTGGATGACGAATCTTTGTACGCGACGGATATCGTCTACTATCTTGTTGATAAGGGCGTGCCTTTCAAGACGGCTCACGCGATAGTAGGCAAGCTTGTAAAATACTCGATCGATAACAGGATCGAGATAAAGAGCATGACAGATCATGAGCTTTCCAGATTTTCGGACAAGTTCAAAAATAAGGAGATGATCAAACTGTTCGATCCGAAGGTTTCGGTCGAATCAAAGAGATCAGTGAAGAGATAATGCATGAATTTACGTTCAAGGATAACGAGCTTTATTGCGAAGATATAAAGATATCTACGATAGCGAAGAAGTTCCCGACGCCTTTCTATCTATACAGCTACAAGACGCTTATCGACCATTACAGGAAGTTAAAGACGGCCTTCAGCGCGATAAGCCCGCTGATATGCTTCTCGGTTAAGAGCAATTCCAATATAGCCATGCTGCGAGCCCTCGTAAAGAACGGCGCCGGGCTCGACATAGTTTCGGGCGGAGAGCTCTACAGGGCACGGCTTGCCGGGGCCGATCCAAAGAAAATAGTCTATGCCGGCGTAGGTAAGAGGCCGGATGAGATCATGGATGCGATAAAGTTCGGCATCCTATTCTTTAACGTCGAATCCGAAGAGGAGCTGGAGACCATACAGAATATAGCCGCATCGCTCAAAAAACGGGTAAATATAGCCATACGCATAAATCCCGACGTAGTCCCAAAGACGCACTCTCACATAGCGACCGGGAAAGGTGACTCAAAATTCGGCCTTGATTTCGAAACGGTGCATAAGATATTCAATTCACAATGGAGGTATCCCGATCTTAAGATCAGGGGAGTCCATATACATATAGGTTCCCAGATAGTGGATGCGGATCCTTTTGAAGAGGCCATAAGGAAGGTATTAGATTTCTTAAAAAAATATAATATAGAGGTAGACCATTTCAATATCGGGGGCGGTTTAGGCATCATCTACTCGATAGAGAATCCGCAGACGGCAAAGAACTTCGCGAAGAGGATCCTGCCGATACTGAAGAAGACCCGCCTTAAGATAATATTGGAGCCGGGACGCTTTATATCGGGGAATAGCGGTATCCTTGTTACGAAGGTGTTGTATACGAAGATAACCCCGAGGAACACATTCGTGATAGTGGATGGCGGCATGAGCGAACTTATCAGGCCGAGCCTTTATACAGCCTATCACAAGATAGTGCCGGTGAAAGTAGCGCAGGACAGCTCTCAGACATGTGACAAGGTGGATATTGTGGGGCCCATATGCGAATCCGGAGATTTTCTAGGCAAGGACAGGCTCCTGCCCATGATGCATAAGGGCGATCTTCTCGCTGTCATGGGCGCCGGAGCGTATGGTTTTGCTATGTCGAGCAACTACAATTCCCGGCCGCGCGCGGCGGAGGTGATGGTCATCAATAGCAAGGTCCATATCATAAGGCGGCAGGAAGATTATGCCGATCTCGTCCGCGGCGAATCTATACCGAAAGAGTTAAAGTGATCAAGTTCACCAAGAGTGTAGCCACCGGAAATGATTTTGTTATCGTCGATAATCGCAGCTGGGTCCTGAAGGGCGATCTGGCAGGCATAGCGAAGAGGCTCTGCGATAGATTTTACGGTGTGGGCGCGGACGGCCTTCTTCTTGTGGAAAAGTCGAAGACCGCCGACTTCAAAATGCGCATATTCAATTCCGACGGAAGCGAAGCCGAGATGTGCGGCAACGGCTCGCGCTGTGCCGCACTTTACGCGTTTGCCAAAAAAATAGCGCCTGCCGACATGAAGATAGAGACTATGGCCGGTATCCTGAACGCAAATGTTAAAGGCCAGACCGTTAAGGTGAAGCTTACGGATCCGAAAGATATACAATGGAACCTTTGCCTGATGATCCACGAATGCCCATACAAAGTAAATTTTGCCAACACGGGTGTTCCGCACGTCATACATTTCGTAAATGATCTCGAATCGGTCGAGGTGAAGAACCTTGGACCCAAGATGAGATATCATGAAGAGTTCTCGCCTCACGGCGCTAATGTAGACTTCGTCAAGATCACGGATAAGAATAGTAATAAGATCGCTGTCAGGACATATGAGAGAGGCGTCGAGAATGAGACGCTCGCCTGCGGCACTGGCGCCGTCGCAAGCGCCATAATATCCGCCGAGGCCGAGAAGCTAGAGTCGCCGATCACGGTGGAAACCAAGTCGGGCGAGGTATTAAAGGTCTATTTTGAATCTAAAGAGGGGAATTTTAAGAACGTGTACCTGGAAGGCAAAGCAAAATTAGTCTACGAAGGGGAGATAGAAAATGTTTAAAGGATCGATGGTTGCTCTTGTTACGCCGTTCAAGAACGGTAAGATCGACGAAAAGGCTCTTGGCGAACTCGTGGAGTTCCATATTAAGAATGGCACGACCGCTCTTGTGCCATGCGGCACTACGGGTGAGAGCGCGACGCTCAACTATGAAGAGCATGATAAGGTCATAGAGCTGACGATAGCATTCGCTAAGGGCAGGATCCCGGTCATCGCCGGCACGGGCTCAAATTCTACGGAAGAGGCGATAGCCCTGACGAAGCATGCTTTAAAGGCGGGGGCGAAGGCATCATTACAGGTGAGCCCTTATTATAACCGCCCGACGCAGAAAGGCCTATATCTGCACTTTAAGGCGATCGCCGAAGCGGTAGACATCCCGATAATCCTCTATAACATAGCTTCGAGGACCGGCGTGAATATCGAGCCCGAGACATTCGTAAAGCTGGCCGAAGTGAAGAATATCATCGGAGTGAAGGAGGCGAGCGGTAGCCTGGAGCAGATGTCAAGGATCAGAAAGTTAGTGCCGAAGGATTTCCTGCTTATTTCGGGAGACGACGCGTTGACGCTTCCGGTCATGTCTATAGGCGGCGTCGGTATAATATCAGTTGTAGCGAACATAATACCGCGCGATGTAGCCGATATGTGCCTGGCGTTCGAAAAGGGAGATATCAGGAAGGCCCAAGAGCTGCACTATAAGATGCTCGATCTCATCAAGGCGATGTTCGTCGAGACCAATCCCATACCTGTAAAGACCGCTATGGCCCTGATGAAGATGATAGATCCACAAATACGATTGCCGCTGTGCGAGATGATGCCGGAGAATAAGGAGAAGCTCGTGAAAGCGCTGAAGGACTACAAGCTTATATAGAGAGGA
>JAPLMH010000053.1:5748-7172 GCA_026387135.1 Candidatus Omnitrophota bacterium
CAATGACCAAGATTTGTGTAAGCGGCTCGGAAGGTAAGATGGGTTCTCGTATAATAGAACTCGCCAAGGAAGACCCCGAGCTGGAAGTAGCGGCAGGATTTGATCTCGATGGTAACGCAGAACTTGGTATCACGGCCTGCGAATGTCTGATAGATTTTACATCTCCCAAGGCCACTGTGGAGCACCTGGAGCTGTGCGAAAAATTAAAGAAGCCGATTGTCATAGGTACTACCGGGTTATCCGAAGAGGATAAGTCCAAAATAAAAGAGGCCTCTAGTCACATTCCGGTAGTATTATCCGCGAATATGTCTACCGGCGTTAATCTATTATTCAAACTGATCGAAGATGCATCAAAAGTTTTAGGCGATGAATATGAGATAAGTATACTTGAAGCCCATCACGCCGAGAAGAAAGACTCTCCGAGCGGAACGGCCAAAGAGATGGAGAGAATAGCAAAGAGCATAAAGGGCCAGGATACTGATGTGGCGATAAGCTCCGTGAGGGAAGGCGAGATAGTCGGAGAGCATACGATAACATTCGAGAGCGACGTAGATCTTATCGAGATCACACATAGCGCCAAGACCCGCGATATATTCGCGAAGGGCGCTCTCAAAGCGGCTAAGTTCGTCGCAGGCAAGAAGAGTGGTCTCTTTACGATGAAGGATGTGCTTAATATCTAAGAGGAGCGAGTGATGCAATTTGAAAAGTCGGATAGGCTAAAGAAACTGCCGCCTTATCTCTTCGTAGAGATAGACAAGGCGAAGAAGAAGGCCCGCGAAGAGGGAAGAGATATAATAGATCTGGGCGTAGGAGATCCCGACATACCGACGCCGAAGTTCATAATCAATGCTCTGGCAAAGGCGGCGAAGGATCCCGCGACGCACAGGTATTCGCTCGACCAGGGCATACCGGAGTTTAGGTCCGCCGCCGCAAAGTGGCTGAAGAAGAGATTCGGAGTAGAGTTCAACCCCGATACCGAAATATATCCATTGATAGGTTCGAAAGAAGGCATAGCGCATATACCGCTGGCGTTCATAAATCCCGGAGACGCGGTATTGGTGCCAGATCCTTGCTATCCTCCGTACCGCTCAGGTACTATATTTGCCGGCGGCGAGATCATCTACATGCCTCTTCTTGAAAAGAATAAGTTCCTGCCCGATCTTAAAGATATAAATCATCATCTTCTGCACAAAGCAAAGATGATATTCATAAATTATCCCAATAACCCCACATCCGCAGTCTGCGATAAAAAATTCCTAAAAGATGTCGTAGATTTTGCCAAGAAGCACAATCTGTTGGTATGCAGCGACACGGCATATTCGGAGATAACATTCGACGGCTACAAGGCGCCAAGTATATTTGAAGTTGAGGGCGCTAAAGATGTGGCGGTGGAGTTCCACTCGCTCTCGAAGACATTCAATATG
>JAPLMH010000085.1 GCA_026387135.1 Candidatus Omnitrophota bacterium
GGCGAAAGCGATCACAGCGGCGATCGATGCCGCGCAGGCAAAGTACAAACTCTCCGACGAGGAAACGAAGATCCTCTGGCTCGCCCTCACAGGTCCGGGTCAGGGTGGAGGCAGTACAACACCGACGTTTGAGCCGCTCGAGCCGAGGCAGCTTTTAAGCTCGACGGAGACGGTCAGCAATCTATTGCCGCAGTATATTAGCGCGCCGGCTGCCATAGTGGTAAATGTCATAAATACTTATACCGATGCTATCAGCGGCGATACAATAAACATAAATTCAAGCACGAAGATGGCGACTATTACAAATAACGAAGGCAGGGTAATACATTTCAACGGGATAATCATAATAGATCCTTCAATCATCACAACAAGGTCTCAAACCTACCCGCGGGTAGCGTCATACGTTGATCAGGCGGGCCGTAAGTGGAATGTCTACGGAAATCTCCTGGACCTCGTTAACGGAAAAGATGCCGTATATGGCGCGACCATAAATATCGATACTAAAAGAAACGGGACACTCGTTTTCCCGGGCCAGGTTCAGGAAACTTTCAAAACGATCATAGTTAGAGACCCTGCCAGCACATCGAAATTGCCGTCGAGCCCATATATTACATCGATCAACATAGGCGGTACAGCGTTTAAGCTATACGGCACTTTCTATTCGTTCATGAATGCCGGCTACAGCGCCTCAAGAAATACGACCTCTATAACTATATCGAACCGGGTAGATATACTGGATAAGGTAACGATAGCTGCCAGCCCCAAAGGCTCATTAGTCGGAGAGATCAACATGACTTCCGGCAAACTCTACTACGTTTTGAATAACAAAGGGACCATCTCTGTATGGTCGTTCGATCTGAAACCGGGATCGCTTTTAAAGACTGTAAAGCCCGTAATGCTGGCGATAACACCCGGCTCGCAGATACTTGGCGTCCATTTTCCATCACTGGGTCAGGCAATAGCTGATGTTACTGTAGAAAGCGGCAGCGTGGTCCGCGTCAATTTGATAGACGCTGAAAAGTCTGCGCCGGATGTGCCAAGCATAGTTACCGTTACCCAGGGCGACAGGCGGCTCTTCGTCCAGGATAGACTTGCTGACGGCACCTTAGGCGCACCATATGCTTATACGGCACAAGGCGTAAATTGGTCGCCGGCATCTATCGGTACAATCCCGGCTAATCTCACCGCCGAATTTATCAAATGGTACCAGACGGATATACCGCTCATGGCACGTATGGGCATAAATACAGTCAGAGTTTACCATGATTTTGGGACGGGGCCGGATGCCTTCAAGATACTCAACACGTTCTACAGTTACGGCATAAAAGTCATAATGGAGGTCGATTCTCCGCGTAACGGCGTAGTCGCAGATATGGGCAATATCTCCGCGGTGGTAAACGCTTATATGGATAACCCGGCGATACTGATGTGGAGTATCGGCAATGAGTGGGATACTAATAACTATTACGGACATTTTTCAACTATCTATGATAGCGCACGTTTTACACAGGACGCGGCACTGCTAATAAAATCTATAGACGTTAACCATCCTGTAATGACCGTGACGAATGATCCTCATTATCCCGGCGTTCATCCTTTAAGCCCGGAGGCTTTTCCTTTTGAAACTGGCAGGCCTTATATGAGCGAGATAGTCAACGATCTCGTCCCCGCAGTGGATGTATGGGCCTTAAATATTTATAGAGGGTCCACCCTGGGTGATCTCTTTGAACAATGGCGTTCCATATCTGATAAACCTATGCTTATAGGAGAATTTGGAGCGGATTCCTACGATCACAGAGTTAGAACTGAAAATCAGGCGATGCAGGCCGGAATGAACACTAGCATCTGGGATGAGGCGTATTTCAATATGTCCGCTACGCGGATAAGCGGCGTCTCGGTGGGTGTCCTCTCTTTTGAATGGAATGATGAATGGTGGAAGGCAGGTGTTTCTTCGCGGCATAACACCTCGCTCTCATTAAACTATGGCCAGCCAGATCTATTTAACGATGAAGAGTGGTTCGGCCTGGTAGATATCAACCGCAAGCCAAAAGCGGCTTTTTACGAATTGAGGGACAGATTTAAGAATGGCGTAAATGCCGTCGAGCTGGATGCGTCTCCGACGGTGAGCGTCGTTTCACAAGGGCTTTTGGGGGCAGAGTTTGACATTAATGACAAGGTATTTTATACGCGATCGGGCGGTCAGTACGGTGGTAGAGGCATCAATATCGCCGTCCTGGACAAATATACCGGCATACGGATGGAAGATGTCCGCGCATTCGATACCTGGCTGCCATTTGGCGGGCCGCATCAGGGTCACCAGGAATTAATCGATTACATAAACAGTCTTCCGGACGGCAGTATAATTTCATTGGCGGTGGAGGATGAGGCAGGGCTTGTCAGTCCTTCCGGCACACCCTGGTTCGATACCGAGAATCTGTACCGCACGCTCGAAGGCCTCGGCAGCACTATGATAAGAAATGTGCAATACCAGGGCGGCTGGGCGATGATCGCTATAAAAGGGCAGGGGGTATTGGCGGAGAATTATTCTTCGCCCGGTGCGCCCGTATATATCCAGGCCGAGCTTTCCTTGTCGCTCGATCCAAATCACGACCTGCGCCCGGCGCAGATCAATGCCATATCTTCGGCTGTCACACAGGAACTTGCGGCAAGAGAAGATATCTCATTTACAGAACTATTTGCTCTAGTACGATCCAGTGTGCCTGATACGATGGTAAATTTAAGGAACGCGCTCGAAGATGTAAAGCCGCTATCCGAACAGATCAATGTGGATTCAAAGACTATCTCTGCGGCCATAGAGGCCGCGCAAATAAAATATAGTCTCTCCGACGAGGAAACGAAGATCCTGTGGCTGGCGCTACTCGGCCCCGGGCAGGGCGGCGGCGAACAGCAGGTTCCTGAGGCGGCCGCTAGAGCTACTGAGAAATTATTCGAACTGGTTGAGAATGCTCATAAATACGACGGCGCGACGGCCACGGTCACCCAAGCCGAGGCTCACAGCATCATCGGCTCGATAATCGTTCTCGCAAGGAACGCTAAACGCGAAGAGAAGAAACTCTTTATAGGACTTGAGACGGAGTGGATCCCGGGTATCAATGAAGAAACAGGCTACGGCTCACAACGTGACGCCATAAATATTCTGCTGACAGAGATAAAGTCCATAGGTGATACGTTAAGAAGCCTTGGGCTGGATAACGTGGAGGTAGTCGAAGGCAACAGCCAGGGATTGGCCGGGACATTACTAAAGAAAGCCGGGTCAAACCTATCAAATGTGGTCGTATTGGCATCGGCCGGGACCATAAATTCGTCAAGTTTTGCAGAATTAAGGAGTACGCCGGAAGAAAAGAGGGCATTCTTAGCAGGAGTGGATCCATCCGAGATAATGGAACATTATAAAGACCATAAAAAAGATATGCAGTTGGCGGGACAGCAGCTCGAGATCAGAATAATGGAGATGCTTTCCATAGCGCTAGGGCTTGCCGTCGGGAAGATGCCTCCCAAGATACCGATGATATTTTCATATGACGAGACGCTTCGCATAGTCATATTCATGCCGAAGCCGGAAATCTTCAATTATGAAACGCTGAAAGATGCAAATAAGGGCAGGGCGAGAGCATTGCAGGCCGCATAAGTTAAAATACAAAAAAGTTGGTTTATTTTCCTTAGCGCTTGGTAATATCATGGTATAATTTAGCTATAAGAGGAGGTAATATCTACTCATGAGTTTGCTTGGCCGTTTCACGAAGGCTGGAAATCACTACAGAAATGCTTGGAGAACAGTAGCTATAGCATCTATTGTTCTAATATTAGCATGCAGTACTGTATTCGCCGGTTTCGTCCCAGGCTCGATCGAGGACCAACTTCATAACGCAATAACCTCCTCTCCCGATAAGATCGCAGCATTCAAAACTCTCTACGGTTTTACTGCATTAGATCCTGATGATCCGGTATACGCAGGCAAGATCAGCTCCATAAGTGCCGGCCTGACACCTGCTACCATACCCACTTACATAACATCGATGACCGGTGTTCATACTTTAAGCAGTTTGATAATAAGCAACAGTCTTGAGACCGCATTCCTTGCCGTTTACGGGATCAACGCGACATTGCCGGAAGACACGTACGTGCAGAAGCTATACTCGATAGTAGGTGATCCCGGATATAATCAAACTGTTTATGGCGCGGCGCTCCAAAATACATATGATCTACACCTGGCCCTGGCGCCTTACAGAACTCTATTTGGGCAGATATACGGCATCAACCCTGCGCTGCAGGATCCCGCCTCAAATTCCGCTTACCGTACAAAACTTTTTGATATAGTTGGCGCTCCGAGCTATGGTACGGCGGGTTTCATAAATGGCCTTATTAAATTACAGACCCTTCATGACGCGCTCAATGGTTTGCGTAGCGCGTTTAATGTTATCTTCGGCGTGGCACCCGGCGACCAGGTATTAAGTAATGCAGTTTACCGCGGCAAGCTCTCCGGCCTACTTGGGGATCCCGCATTCAATCAATCGTTGTTCCTATCCAGCCTGCCAAAGGCCGCGGATCTTCACGTAGCTCTGGATCCTTATCGCACTGAATTCCAGAATGCATATGGAGTATCCACCGCCGACCAGAACCCTGTAACTAATGACACCTATCGGGAACGTCTTTTTGGAATAGTATCCACTTCCGGTTATAGCCAGGCCGCTTTCTTGAGCAATCTTGATGCAAACCAAAGTCTTCACGATGCCCTGGCGGGCTTAAGAAGTGAATTTCAGACCGTTTATAATATTCTGATCGCAGACCAGGTATTGAGCAATACCACTTACAGCACGATCTTGTCAGGCATACGAGGCTACTCCAATTACGACCAGGCCACTTTTTTGGTTACCCTGCCAAATGTAAAATTACTGAATGACGCTATTCAGGCCGCAACCGATAAACAGAAAACTGCTTTTACAACCGTCTACGGCGTATCGTTGAGAGATGGATTCAAAAATGTGGAATACAGGACTGCGCTCTTCGGCATAGTTGGCGGCAGCTCATTCGATGCCGGCGATATAAATAAAACCCTGGTAAGCGCGGAGAATGTGGTGACCCTGCATAATTTCCTATTGAACATGACACAGGCCCAGAGAGATTCTTTCGGCAGCATATTCGGTGTTATCGTGCAGGATACATTGAACGTGAAGAAAGAGGGCCTTATCTTCAGGAACCTGCCGACAAGCGGACAGTACACATTCACAAATCCTCTCACATCTGCCTCTTACTCGTGGGGTGATTTTGACGCCAGAAGCGGTGACAATGCGTGGCTTGCGATAAGCCAGCTACAGATCGCCTATCAGAAATACGGAGCTTCATACCACCCGGAAAAGATGGAGTTGGTCCTCGCCGAGAGGATAGCCAGAGCCGCCATGGATCTCATGGTGAATGATATAGGCGGCCTGATGATGACCAACGACGTACATAGCGATTTCTACAATGTTGTATCGACAGAGAACGTCATCTCCTGGTATGCGGCATTCAAGATGCTTTACGAAGTCTCCGGAAAAGACGAATATCGCCTGGCCATGGAGAATATGCTGAAATATCTTGAGCACTACGCATTTGATGCCGGCACTAATACATTTATATCATCGACCAAAAAAACGGGTGGGATCTGGACGCCAAGCAGTGTTTTCGCGACCGACTGCCAGACGTGGGCCATCGCATCGCTCGGTCCTGAAAAGATAGATCAGATGTTCGGCGCAGGCACCGCATACAACATGTGGCAGGCCGCGCTTTTGTCCGCCGGACAGTATGTCGGGGGAGTGCTAAAGGGGCTTGCTTATAGCACCGGGGAGAGCGTGATATCGATCGAGTGGACGGCGGGCGGGATAGAAGCAGCCTTAAAGATAGCGGACTATTACAAGATCTCCAATCCGGCATGGTCAAATGCCGCGCTTCAAGATGCAATCAATATGCGCCAGGGGATAGAGAGTTATAAAGCAGATACGGCTGCCGGAACAACAGGATACAGCTACTCCTCTGGCAGGATCGAGATCCCGTTTGGATGGTATTCACATTCTTCAGGAGTTCTAAGCACCGCATCGACATCATGGGTCTCATTCCTTACATCAGGGTTTGATCCGTTCGTTCTAGGTGGCACTATACCTATGTATGGATCTTTGCCCGGACTAACTCCCGAACTAAATCTGATGAACTGGCTGTCGGCGCAGATGAGCGGTCCTTATAACATGATAGGTAGTTACAGTGTGCCTGCCGCTATCAGGGCTGCGATACTGGCAGAGATACAAAGTTCTTATACTGCTATCACGGATCCTACGGGAGCACGTGCTGCGGCCGAAGCTGCTTTCGTATTCAATGGTTCCAATATATACGACGAAGCCTTGGCACTGATGAGCCTTTATCGATCCGGGAATCCGGCCCTTATTGCCATAGCGGACAACATCTCAAAGATATTTTGGGAAGGAACACTTGGAGATATCTACAATATTACTAATGCCACTGGACAGCCGGTTGCCGACATATCGGAGTATACGCAGGAGCTTTTCAATATCATCGGAGGTCCCGGTTATAACGAAACTGCATTCCTGAGCGTCCTGCCAAAAGTACTGAACTTGAACACAGAGCTTCTATCCCGCAATTTAAAATTAACATTTGTGGGTTTATTTCCAACTGCCGGTGACTACGTAGCCAACCTCTTTGGAGTTGCGGGGGGAGCCAGTTATGATGAAGCCGTATTGTTATCAGCCCTGTCTCTGGACAAAGCTCTTTCTGATGCAGGTTTAAAAGCTAAATTTATTGCGGTTTATCCCGGCGACT
>JAPLMH010000043.1 GCA_026387135.1 Candidatus Omnitrophota bacterium
CCCATGCTTAAAGCGGTCAGCCACATAGCGGACTCTTCCGGTATACCGTGCCAGGTATCTATGGAAGAACATATGGCGTGCGGCGTCGGAGCATGCTTGGGCTGTCCGGTGAAAGTGAATAGCGGCGGATACAAGATGGTCTGCAAGGACGGCCCGGTCTTCGACTCGAAGGAGATAGCGTGGTAAAGCTCGAAACAAAGATAGGCAGATTAAAACTGAAAAACCCCGTAATGGCGGCGTCCGGGACGTTCGGGACCGAATACGGAGAGCTCGTAGATATAAATTCGCTCGGGGCGTATATCGCCAAGACCATTACTCTCAATGCGCGTATCGGGAATCCTCCGCCCAGGGTATGCGAAACACCGTCCGGGATGCTGAATTCGATCGGCCTGGAGAACGGAGGGCTCGACGACTTCATAAAGAACAAGATCCCGGGCTTAAAAAGATTAAAGATACCGCTAGTGGCGAGCATCGCCGGCGATGATGCGGCGGAATTTAAAGAGCTGGCAAGAACTTTAAGCAAAGTTAAAAAGATAGCGGCGCTGGAAGTAAATCTCTCCTGCCCGAACGTGAAACACGGCAACAGGGGCTTTCTTATAGCGCAAGACGCAGATGCGACTTACGAGATCGTAGAGGCTATCCGCAAGGTAACGGCGCTTACGGTCATCGCGAAGCTCTCACCGAATGTTACGGATATCAGGAATATAGCTAAAGCCGCCGAAAAGGCCGGAGCGGACGCCATTTCGCTTATAAATACGATCGTCGGTATGGCGGTCGATATTGATACAAAGCGCCCGGTCCTCGGCAATATTACAGGGGGCTTAAGCGGCCCCGCCATAAAGCCGATAGCGCTGCGTATGGTACGCGAAGCATATAACAGCACCAAGATGCCGGTGATCGGCATCGGCGGTATAATGGACTATAAAGATGCGGTGGAATTTATGCTGTGCGGCGCCAGTGCCGTCCAGGTAGGGACGGCAAATTTTGTTAACCCGGCCGCCTCAATCGGGATCGTAGAGGGGATAGCGAGCTATATGGTGAAGAACAGGATAAAAGAGATCAAAGACCTGGTAGGAGCGCTTAAAGCATGATGCCCAAAGAGCGGCTTATAGTAGCCCTGGACGTGGATACCAAAGAAAAGGCCCTCGGCCTGGTAGAGAAACTTAAAGCCGAAGTAAAAATATTCAAGATAGGCAGCGAGTTATTCACATCATGCGGTCCGGATATCGTAGCTGCCATAAAAGCAAAAGGTTGCGGTATATTCCTGGATTTGAAGTTCCACGATATACCGAACACAGTAGCTAAGTCGGCCATCGCCGCGACCAGGCTGGGCGTCACAATACTGAATGTTCACGCTTTGGGCGGATATGACATGATGAAGAAGTGCATAGAAGCCGTCGCCCTAGAGGCGAAGGCGTTGAAAATAACAAAACCGCATGTGATAGCCGTGACGGTCCTGACGAGCATGGACGAAAATAGCTTGAAGAAGATAGGTATAAATGATAACATGGAAAAACAGGTATTGAAGCTCGCTAAACTTGCCAAAGATGCTTCGCTCGACGGCGTGGTCGCCTCTCCTTCCGAAGTTAAACTGATCAGGAGAGAGCTGGGCGAAGAATTTATCATAGTCACTCCGGGCGTGCGTCCCGGATGGGCGGCAGCGGACGATCAGAAGAGGATCGCCACACCCAAAGAAGCCGTTCTTAACGGCGCAACCTATATTGTGGTGGGCAGGCCTATCGTGGAGGCGTCGGATCCTATGGCTGCGACAAAAAAGATATTGGAAGAGATCAAATAGTGAACGAGAAAGAAGTTTTAGGACTGTTCGAAAAGTCTGGCGCTCTCCTGAAAGGCCACTTTAAGCTTTCAAGCGGACTGCATAGCGAAAAGTACCTGCAGTGCGCCCTTGTCCTTCAGCATCCGGACATGGCCGAAAGGCTTTCGAAGGCTCTCGCAGGCAACTTCTCAAAAGAAAAGATAGACGTCGTTATAGGGCCGGCCTTAGGCGGAGTGACACTCGCCTACGAAGTGGCGCGGGCGGTAGGATCCAGAGGCCTCTTTACCGAGCGCCAGGATGGAAAGATGGTCCTGCGACGCGGGTTTTCCATATCGAAGGGCGAAAAGGTGCTGGTGGTAGAGGACGTGGTAACGACGGGCGGTTCGACCAAAGAAGTTATCGATCTGGTAAGATCTTTTGGCGCGAATGTCGTAGGGGTGGGCAGTATAATAGACAGATCGGGCGTTGCCATAGATTTCGGCGCCCCATTTAAGCCGCTTGCCAAAGTGGAAGTCGAGACGTTTCAGGAAGATAAATGCCCGCTTTGTAAAAGAGAGATGCCCATAACCAAGCCGGGCTCAAGGAGATAAAGTAATGGCAGAAGAGATAAAAGAGCTTATAGAGAAGATACGCTCCGAAGGTGTAAGGGCCGGCGAGGATAAGGCCAAAGCGATAGAGCTAGACGCCCTTAAAAGAGCGCGCCAGATAATAGCCGATGCCGAGGTTGAAGCGAAAAGAACATTAAGCGAAGCGCGCTCCTCGATATCAAGGTCGGAGGAGAGTTCGAAGAGCTCGCTCAAGCAGGCGGCGCGCGACGTTCTGATAGGATTAAAAAAAGAGATACTTGCTATACTCAACAAGATAACGCTCTCTCATGTGCAAAAAACCCTTACCGTGGAAGAGACCGGGAAGCTTATAGCTCATCTTTTGAAAGAATGCAAAGCCAAAGACAAGGGCGACGTTATAGTTTCCGTAAAAAAAGAGGACGCCGA
>JAPLMH010000137.1 GCA_026387135.1 Candidatus Omnitrophota bacterium
GAAAGGCGCTTCCATCATAGACGGACCGGCGCCTGTCCTTATCGAAAGGCCGGCCCGGTATAATGCGACTCCCAGCTCCTTTGCCTTAACGAATGACGGATCGCTCTCCGGGATCCTCGCGCTCCCGAATACCGTGACCGCTGCTGGCCAGCGGCTATGGATATCGTAGATCAACTTCCGTTCGGCAACAAGTTCTTCGGCCAATTTTGTCGTATTAACGCCGCGCGCGATCTGCGCTTCCGGCTCCGGCTTCGCAAATGCATTTGGGACCACCTTTTTATAAGCGTTTAAAATTTTAGGTGCTTTGAGAGTGTCTGCGGATATTTTGATACTGGTTACCGCCCCATCCTCTTGTGATATGCCCCCGGTTGCGAGATCCAAAAATACCATCGAGTCATTATCGACTAGGGATGTATTAAAATTTAACCCAAGCTTACCAAAAGCATTGACCAGCATAGCCTCGGTCCGCAAAGACAGCTCTTCGATAGGAGCGACGTCCTTTTTTCTCACTATGGTGAATCGCAGTTCTGCCGCGTTAGCTCCCGCATGCTGTAATGTCTCTACCAAAGTTCTGATACCTTTAGAAACGCTCTCCACATCTTTATCATTTAATGGGTCCATATCTATTAAACTGATATGCGCCGCAGCGCCTATCTTTGACGCAGGATCGTATGCGAAGAGATAATTACAGTGGATAGCTCCGCCCTCAGCTAATCTTCTCGGCTCCTTTCCTATCGTAAAAGTATTAATAATATCATCTTCCGCGCCGGGTATGGCGAGCGAATGGCGCTTGGGGAGCCTGTCCGAACCGGTCCATCTTGTTTCATCCCATTCGGCCCGGGCCGGAGATGGCCCTGAAATGACCCCTTTTATACGAGCGCGTATCAGCTTTACAAGGTCCGCTCTTTCCTTGCCATCCACCATAGACGCCATTATAGCGGCCTCAAGGCTCTCAAGGCTTTCCCTGAGCAGGAGCGTTCTTGCTTCCCGGCCTATTTCCTCAGGCGACTGTCTGGCTGTTCTTGCGGGATCAAAAAGGACTATTTCGCGTAATTTTCTTATTACAAATTGTCTGCCTGTCCCGCGGCTATTTTTTGTAATATTACCCGGACTGTAAGATTCTTCCAGCAACGATTCTATGCTTGCCAACTTTGTTTTACCGATTTTCCCATATATTCTAAAGACAGGGCCTCTCTTCTTTACTCTTAACGAAACCACTACGCCGGCCCTGCGTAATATTCTCAAGTCATCTTCTATCGTCTGGGCGCTCTTTATTCCGCCGCTTGTCATCCCGAGCAGTTCCTCTACCGATGCTGAACCTTTTTTAAGATTAAGAAATACGGCATAGGGCGATCCCTTAAATCGCGGCTTCACTCGAGCCGAAGCACCGGGAAGATTGCGACTGCGTAAACGTATCGATGATGTTTTGCCGGCACTCGGCCCATGGTATTCTTTTTGCTCACCCTTATCGCTGGCTACAGAACGTCTCTCGGTCATGCTGAGATCTCCCGTTTTTAAGCCCATGTAAGTCAGCGCATCCTCAAGAGCAATTTGGCATGTATTCACTATCTGACGAACCATCTCTGTCGAAAGTTCAAAACATATGCCCATCTCTCTCAGCGTCGGCAACCTCTTGCCAGTACCCAATAAGATCGGGAGGATCCTTAATTCAAATATCTGTATATTTCTATCCACATTTTCTCTAAATCTCTCCCCTATCAGACCTATGGTAATCTTTACAATGGCATCGATCGCGTCCTGCCGCTCAAAGATGCGTGGGCCTTGATCATCCTGAGCGATATTGGCCGCGCCGGAAGAGTTTCTGTCAAACTCATTATTACCCTCGGGAGCGGAGTCTAAAGATGCTGTTAACATAAGCGCTGAATTTCCAAGTGCTGTCTTCACATCAACTAACTTCCACCCGATCGCCTCGGCTATTTGCGCTGGATCCATCTTCTTATCAAAAGGATCTATATTATTTAGTTCACAAATTTTGCGGAACTTATTTATCTCGTCATGTCTGGGGGATGGCATTCTCACATGATCCTTATTATCTTCAGCATAGCTTTGTATTGCCTGTCTGATCCAGTATGTCGCGTATGTGGAAAATCTGTACCCTCGCTGCGGTTTGAACCTGCCGACAGCCTCCTTTAATAGGCCTATATTCCCTTCTTGTATAAGATCCTGGAGCGGAAGGCGCGACCATAAATATTTCTTTGCTATTGAAATAACCAGCCGCAGGTTGGACGTCACCAGGGTCGCTCTCGCGCTTTTGTCACCTAACCTGTACAGGACGCTCAATTTAATCTCGCCCATCGCGGTCAGCATGGAAAATCTGCCCGCATCTTTCATCAATTTGGTGACAGGATTCGACAATACCTCTTCGCGCTCCGATTTTGTGCTCTCTGCCGTGCCACTTATTTTTTCCGGTATTTCTACCGAGGAAATAAATACGAGGTTATCAGGGATTGATACAAATAAACGCCTGGCGGCGTTCTGTGCAGCCTTTAATCTATACTTATCTTCATAATCCAGCACACCAGCCGCTCTTCTCAATAGACCCAATGTGTAATATTTAGGATCTATCTTACTAAGCGCATTTAAGGCAACTATTGCCGCATCTATCCGGCCCTTATCGCCTCTCTTAAAATCTAGTAACTTTTTATATCTCCTTATCTCTGCTTTTGGATCGGGTACGGCGGCGGCTTTAGGTCCGCTAAGATTCACCCGCCTATCGGGCGGGCCGCGTTTCCTTTCGGCAAGCGGATCATTCACGCTCTTCCACAGTGCTTCCTGGTCGAGCTTGTACCTGAGCAATTCCGCGGGACTATCGAATATAGGCTCGACTCCCGCGGGCGGAGCGTCGGCGAGATGGCGTTCGTGAGCGGATCCTGAGCCGGCTCTTGGTAGACTGTCTCTTCTCTTTTTCGGACTCTCTGACGGGCGTAAGATCCGTCTATCGACCCAGAAGAATATCAGCCCGCCTATTATATTGGCGTATATGGCTGATGGCAGGCCAGTGCCCATATAGTATATAAAAACCCATATCAACGGAGTGGTCAGCTGCCATCTTGCCAGATATAAAAGATACTCCCCGGCAAAATCTTTCCAACCGGAGAATAATTTGCCCGGTTCCTTCAATATAAGTTTATCAAGCCAGAAGAATACAATACCGCCTATGATATTAGTCAATACAACAGCTGCGAAACCCCCTCCAAAATATATTACCAGAGGAGCTATCAAGGGTGAGCTTAACTGCCATCTGAGAAGATAAATTACATATCGCGTTATTAAGTGATCGGCGACCTTATCATATAGTTTTTGCAATAACCCCGCTCCGAGCATGCCGAGATATTCGCTTCTGCCCGCTTTCCCCTTTTTGGCGTGCTTCACCGCAGATAGCGCCGCGTATCTTGCCGCGAGTTCGTCATAAAATTCGATAACACGGCCTCTGAAATAGTCCAGATAATCGTACGCAAATTCTTCGCCTGGGATGAGCTCCTTAAATTTAGCTTCAGACTCATCGATGATCTTAAGATGACTCTCTCTTAATGCGAGCATCTTTTCAATTACGGCATTGATTGATTCAGGGCTCATTTTATTGAATGTTTCACGCAGAGGTAAAAGTTCACTGTCCTTATGTATGGTGCGGATAATGCCTCTTAATAATTTAAAACACTGGGCAAGGTTCGCCTTCTGGTCACTCTGTCCGGCCATAACGGTCAGGTATATATCTATAGCGCTTAAGTCATTTATAGGAGTATCTCCGAAATATATGAGCATGGCATGAAGCAGGAATTGAGGCGAATTTTCATCAAAATGATATTCGTTATTATCGCTCTTAGCCCTTTCAAAAGCGCTCTCCCTCATGCGCGCATCCATCTTCGCAAGCGCTTCGCTGAACTTCGGAAGCGATGATGCTTCTTTCGGCGTCTCTTCGTTCTCAGTGGCGAACGTGAGGTCGTCTTTAATGACAAACTTTCGTTTGACCGGATTTTTTCCAGGTGCCGTGCAGTTCGCCACAAGTCTTTCACTCGAATCTACGCTGAAGGCTATGCGAAATCTTACACCCCTCTCTTCAATCGGCAATTTATATTCGCGCTCTTTAAGCTCCTCTAACGGTATCGAGCGTATTATCTCTTGGACCTTCTTTTCCATAAGCATGCCGACGTCACCGGCGCGCATCGGACCCAACATCAGCGGTATCTGCAGCGTGCTCTTTGAAGGCACACCCTGACCTATCTCGGGATTCGCCCACGCGATATCCTGCGCGATGAACGCCGCCAATAATATAACCGCTATTGTCTTTATTATTCTGGTATTCATATCTTTTCTTGCTTATGTTGCACCGATAACGCTCCTATTCGTCGCGTTTTCGGTGTAAAATTTTCTTTCGAAAATTTTAAAGCCCGGGTTGGGATAGGGGCCACCAACTCGGGGGAGAAGGCTCCCTCATCCCATTTAGCCCGGGCCTAATTAGAATTTCGTTATGCCGCAACAAGATAATTCTCCACATCGGTCTTATATCTTTCGTATAATTCTTCTTTATTGAATGGCTGAGCTTTAAATCTTATATAATCTGCGAATTTTCTGGGATCCGCTATTAAAAGTTTCAGTAACTCGGCATCGTTTAAGCCTTGAGTTTTGTTAAATAATAATTTAATGAAGATCTCTATTGAATCGGCATCTTCGTTCATTATTGCGCGTGCGAGGCCCACGACTCCCTCGAGATACAGATATCTCGAATCCTGCAGATCCTCGCTCAATATCAACATGGTGGCCTTATTATTGGCCTTGTTATTTCTGTTCCAGAGCTCCGGATCATCGTAATCCTCTTTTCTTATGATGCAGGCCAGGTTCTGTTTTGTGCTATTATGGTTCATCGAGGCATTCCTTATCTCTCTGGCCGGCATTATCCTGACAGGCGAATCCTTGCCTAATAGTCTATTCAAGTTTTCTCTGTCGATCTCATTAAATAGAGTTTCTGAAAGCAGCACTTCAGCTCCCTGATGTATAGGGTGTGCCGTAATACCGGCCTTAGTCAGGTCGTGAATGGACTTCAAATGTTCCGCAATGCTATAGGGTTGGACAGGCGCGTCCAGCATTGAGGCGGTTTTCGCATGAGCGCGTCTTCTATTCGCCTCTAATATGAGTTTTTGTGCATAGTGAATCATTCCGATGCAATTATCCTGAAGATATTCGTTATTGATACTGCCAGCCTGGTAATTGGCCTGGTCCCTTAAATAACTAAGTCCGTAATTTTTATCATCACCTATAGCCCGGGCAAATAATTTGCTCGCTTCTTCATAATTTTCTTCCCTGAAAGCTTCGACAGCTTTAAACAGTATGCTCCGTGATTCGGCAACTATCATGACCGCACCCTTCAAAAATCGGTCATCGGGATGAGCCCTGGACTCTTCTTCCAGGCGCGAGATGAAGTCGCTTACCTCAGGGCCAACGAAATAATTCAAACTATGATACGCATCGATTTCAGCGTGCTCCGGGGCGGGACGTATTATCGCGTACGGCTTGCCGGGAGGCGTGAATACAGGATCATCGGCATGCGCCGCTCCGAGCGACTGTCCGGGCGTTTCAGGTGGGCTCGATTTTTGTATGGCAGGCTCGGCTTCCAACCTCTTCAATATCTCGCTGGCGTTCTTGTATCTGTTCTTAAGCGTGCCGTTCGACACCTTAAGTCTCTTGACACCATATTTTTTTATGAGATACTTGCCGTTGCTAAGCTTGTAAAATTCAAAAAGTACGGGTATCGTGACTTTATTACCATATTCGGATATTTCAAAACCTTTATGCACTATATAATTTATGCGACCCGGAAGATTATTAACATCACCGCCGCGGGAGAGATAGGATCTGACCATCAGGTTTACGACTGCCTGCGTCATTCTTGCGAGAAAGACGGCGCCTGCTTCTTCTTCATTGCCAATGACCAAGCCTGATCTCTTTACGGCTCTCCTGATAGCGCTCTTCTGGCCTACAATCATATACTCATCGATATCGGTATTGCCGGAAGTGATCTCATCGGCATAAAATGTGGCCCACTTCGGCATCACTGAACCGCCGCCAAGAGAATCCGGATCGACAGACTGATATGTTCGTATCAGGTTGATCGCTTTTTTTGCATGTTCTTTCACATTATGTCTTCCCAGCTCTATTCCGAAAACACCCTTGCCCCTTGGATCGAATACCATCAGATCTATAAGGCGGGCCCATGGCTTGTGCCTTAGGAATATCAATGGTTCACGGGACCTGACACCCGGCAGCATTAGCGGCTGAGCGATTGCCTTTAACTTCTCCGGATCGCTTAAGACCGGCTCTGTGGCCCAGACGCTAAGATCCCTCTTATCTACCTGCTGCCCATACAGGCATACCAGCCAGGCATAGCTATTGGCCGCCTTTAGCCATCCAATTATCCATGAAGCATCTATCTCTTTTGTGGACTCTTCTTCCATCGCCGGTATGCGTACAGGAACCGGAGCTTCATCATCACCGGGAAAGTATAATAATTGCTGAGATTTATCGGAGACACCCTTTAAACTAAGAACAAAGTGATCGGGCAGCACCTTATCGCCTTCCGGCTCTCTTTTGACATGCGCGATAATGATCCGGTCACTCGACTTATCATACAATGGCGCCCACGCGCCAACCGAACCTTCTAGCAGGAAACTGGCTTCCGTGTTTCCATATTGATTTTTAAACTCATATAGCGGGCCTTTCAGATATGGGATCACTAGCGTCGTCTCCTGCGGCATGACTGCCGAAGTGTCGATACTCTCTCTGCCGCCGAGGGTAAGCATCTTTAAACCGCCTGTACGGCTATCCGGAGTATTGATTTTCAACCCATAGCTCAACATCAGAATGCCTTCTCTCTGCTCGGAAGGCACTATAATATTTGTCGGGTAGGAAGGATGTTTTTTACCTAGAACCAATATTATATTTTCGCAACCGTTATTTTTCGCTAAACCCTCGTACATGCTCAGGTCGTTTCTTAAGAAATCTTCCACCGCTTTCTCAGCCGGATCGTCTCTACTCAGGATCTTTAAAAGAAATCCTTGTTCATGCCCATCCTTATCCACCGTATCCACTACAACCGTGCTTTTATCCATTATTTTAACTTCAGCATCAGAGATGCCTGCATCGCCTATAGGCTTTCTGAACTCTTTGAGTATATGCCCCATTCCTTCCAGGGTATTGGCGGTCCTCGTTGTCATGCTAACGGCATAGGGGTCCATCCTTCCCACATCGCTTAAGCTCTCAAAGCCCGCAACTTTTTTTATCAGTCTATTTTCTATATCCACCAAACTGCGAGGATCATCTTCGCCCCTCTTTAGCCTTTCCAGGGCCTCTCGGCTCGGACACCCGACTATGTCGTCCAGCCCCAGGCCGCTGAATGGATTTTTGAAATATTCACTTAACATCCTGTTGGCCTTTTCAGCGGTCTCTTTAATAACTTCGGACGATCTCGGGTCCGCCGCCGCTATCTGGGCCGCCAATGCGCGCTGAATAGTGCTCTCCAGGCTTCTGGGGCCTATCGACGCCGGTGTAATTATCTCCTTCATGAGGTAAGAGAGCTCTATCCATCTTATGTCCCTCGGATATCCTTTGCCGGTTAGAAGTATCTTTAGCTCAATGATAAAATCTTCCCATCGCCCGAACCTCAATGCAGTAAGTATGAGATCTACCTGCAATTCATAAGGCAGCGCCCAGGGGTCCGTGGACTGGATCTTGGTTATTATGTCAGCCATACCATTGTATGCTCTTTCAGATCTCGATTTCATGCCAAGCACTTCATAGCCATGCGCGATGCGGCCATATGCGTTTTCAAGAATCATGAGCTCGTCCTTGGTCGAACGCGATATTTTTTCCATTACCTGCACTTCGGCCTCTTCGAGGGCAAGCGAAATTAAGACATCCTTATATTTTATAAGCTCGTCCTGCTTCATCAACTGCGACATTCTGTATTTAAGTATCTCCGGCTCGACAAGATGTGTATCCTCTTTTTCAAAAGACCTTCTGACCAGCTCGGAAAGGACCTTTTGAACCTGATGCGCCGCCACCTTCCTGCCGGACATGTGATCATGTATATCCAGATAACGCTGGGCAAAATTAAGCCATACGGCAAGCTCCTTCATATCGTATTCGCTGTCAACTCTCAGGCTGTCGAGATAATTTTTCGGTAGAAACAAGAGACGCCTCCCCCGTCCGGCATGCACTACTCTGATGACGTTGTGCACAGGATCCGAAAATATGAGCGATGTCTTCATTATAAGCTCGGAAACGGTGCTATTATTCTCAAAGCGCTTTATCCTGTTTTCGAGGTTAGGACATTCGCGGCGCCATATCTTCACCGCCTCCAGGATCTTTGCGGCGTTTTCGGATTTCCTGGCGTCTTTAAAGAGCGCCTCGCCCCTCCTTTGCTTTCCAAGCGCATCGGCATTCGCCCCTTTAAATAAAAGATTCTTCGGGAAGAAATAGATCACATTATCACCTCTGGTATGATAGGATATGCCCGTTCTGTATAAAGACAGATTATGCGGCGGACTGTTCTTCATATACTCATCATAGAGATGCCCTAGGTAGGGCTGCGGCTTCAAGGTCAGATAGAAGAGTAGAATTCCGTAAAGCTGTATGGAAGCATTCCTTGTCGCGTAAGAGTTTTTTATCTTCCCGAACTTTTCCAGCAGAATAGCCTCTTCATCGTTCATGGCCTTTCTTATCTCATATGAACCCTCGGGCCATCTTCTTATCAATTCTCTGCAATATGCTATAAAATCTTCCGAACCTTCAAAGTCCTTCTCGAGCCTATTGAATAGAAGCTCGAAAAGTGGCCTCAAGAAGTTTTTTTCATGGCTTTTAGCATCCGACATTATATAGCAGTCCATCGTCTCCAGCTCAGTTATATACATGGATAGGGCATCGCCATCCGTTATCCGGTTGGAATCCGGCATGGAGGTTTCTCCCGAGGCCACATCTATGAATGTGGCGGGGTTTGTGACAAACCGCTTCTGGTTTGCATCGTAATAGACGAGTCCTTTATCTACCATCTCAAGAAATCTCGCTCGGCTTTGCGTCATAAATACTTCTCCGTAGAAATCGAAGGCTTGGACGGGCTCTGAATCCTTCCGCCACGACAATAATGACCTGACATCCTGCCCGGAAGTAAAATACATCTCCGATAATTCTTTATCCGCCAATTTTAAGATAGGATCATAGACAATTATCCGCCCATCAATATTACTGGAGCCGCGCGGCAGCTTTAGCACATATTCTTTTATTTTTGCGATATCAGTTTTTTCGTCGCTGAAAAGATTCTCTATGAATTCCATGAAATAGACGCTTCTTATATAAGCAGTAAGCCCCATCCCTGAATCCACGACGCACCTATCCAGAACGCGGCTTAAGCCCCTCATCCTGAAGTCGGAACGCCTCTCTTCCTTCAGGAAGGTCCGGATGTTCTTTCCAAGCGTCCTCGCCTGCGCTTTAAGGTTTTCATCGAACGCCCTGGCCGCGTATGCACTGCTCAATTCAATACCTCTTTCGCTCGATAAAGCCATCATCGCACGCAGCGCAGCATCTTCAAGAGTAGCATCTACCTTATGATATTTTCTGATCAGTTCATCAAAGCGCCCGGCCATCTGCTTCAACGTATATACCCTTACGTCATAACTAGACTCAAATAGTTTATGCATAGCAGATATCACGGCCAGACGAACCTGCAAATTGGTATCGTTAAGCGCTGCGAGCAATGCCTCTTCGGCCTTTCTCAAAGAACCCTCATCCATCTTATCCAGATGATAAGAATTTTCAAATATTAAATCCGCTACCTTTGCTGCAATGATCTTATATTGCGTTCTTGGGTCTCCTAGAAGCCCTGTAATATGTTCCAGCCAATGGTTCTGGCGCATGATGCCTATTTTTTCATGACTATCTATACGACGAATTATATCGATTATATGCTTTGCGGTCTTTTCGTCGATATCTTTTAGGGCAGCCGATATATCTGGAGGAAGGACGATATTTGCAGAAGGATGATTTTGCGTTATCGGATCTTTTTGGTTAGTTGTATCCGTTGCGGGAGCTTTGAAGCTCCTGCCATTTTTCCTGAGAAGTTTGTTTGCAAGAACTTTTTTCAGCCTGCTTAATACACTCGCATTTTGCAGGCCCGGCACAGCAAGATTGCTATTAGAAGTTTGAGTTGGATAAGCCCAAGCGACGTCTTGGGCGAGGAAAGCCACAAGAAGTATTGCGGATATGATCCTGAATGTATTGTGGGACCTAAGTTTCATATAGTTTATTCTCTTAACATTGTCACAATAAAAAAACCAGATCGCCAAGTCTTCTTTCTAGGCTTTCTGGTCTTTTTAGATGGATGAAACCTTCGGCATCATGAATGCCGCCATCAGATTTTCTTAAGACCCTCAACTCCCCCGAGTTAATACAGTGGGGATCCTAGAAATTTGCCTTCGCTTCACTGTAGCATATTCCGCGAAGAGAAATTTATGTTATGTAGATTATACCATTTCATAGGGCCAAGGCAAGTTTATATTCTATCTTTTTTATGTCTTAACTTGCTATGCGCGGAAATATAAAGCAGATGATCTGAAGAATAAAATTTGTGTAGATGGCGGCAATAATGTCGTCGAACATTATGCCGAATGACCCGGAGAATTTCTCTATCGCTTTGGCAGGCGGCGGCTTTAAGATATCGAATGTCCTGAATAGCGCGAAGCCTAGCACCATTATCCAAAAACTATACGGCACCAGGAACAATGACAGCATCATGCCGCATGCCTCGTCTATCACTATCATCTGGGCATCTTTTCTCTTGTATATCCTCTCCGCTTCGGATGAGAAGAGTATGCCCAAGAAGAATAAAAATAGAACGGAAAATATATATATTGGCAGCTTATCTTTTACTACAAAATATATGAGAAGTCCGGCTAGACTCCCCAGTGTGCCGGGCATGAACGGCGAGTGCCCCAGATAAAAGAAGCTTGTAGTGAACTTAATGACTCTTCGCATTGAAGTACACTCCCTTATTCCTTATAAGATACGACACTCCGCTTATCAATGTCAAGAGAGTTGTGATCGACATCAAAATGAATATGGCGTCCTTGTAAATACGTTCGGTGGAAGCATTCCAGAAATCAAAGACCTTCATCCCCGCCTCCCTGAATATCAAAAAGAAGAGTATGGCGACTATCGCGAAGACCTGGGAGACCATCTTATGCTTCCCGCCTTCATCGGCGGATATGACCTTGCCTTTGGTGAGCGCCGACATCCTTAAGCCCGTGACGGCCACATCCCTGAATATTATTATAACAACCATCCAGGCGGGTATCAACTCCATTTCGACGAATGCCAAAAATGCCGATAGGACCAGTATCTTATCCGCTATTGGGTCCATAAGCCTGCCGAAGTCGGTCACCATCTTATACTTCTTGGCTATATAGCCATCGAGGATATCGGTAAACGAGGCTGTAAGGAAAGTGACGAGCGCAAGAGACTTCATCACTACGCCCTTTGAAAATAGAAAGAACATGAAGACGGCCACGAGTATTATGCGCAGCACTGTCAGCTTATTCGGCAGATTCATACGGCCTCCCCGACAAGGTCATACTCCAGTGTGTCTGTAATTTTGACTTTACAGAATTCGCCCACCTTAACGCCGCGTCCGGAGAGATAGACGCATCCGTCGACTTCCGGCGCATCGCCCTCCGTGCGGCCCGCGAACTTGTCCTTTTCACCATCTACGGGCTCGTCTATAAGAACGCTCACCGTCTTTCCCATATACGACCTGTTCACATCCGCCGATATCCCCTGCTGCAATTTCATCACTTCGTCGAACCGCTGGTTCTTTATCTTGTCCGGGATCCGTCCCTCGAACTTATAGGCCCTCGAACCTTCTTCAGCGGAATATATGAACGCCCCCAGCTTTTCAAACCGCGTATCTTCAAGGAATGCCAGCAGCTCTCCGAAATCCTTATCCGTCTCCCCCGGAAATCCGACGATGACCGAAGTCCTTAAAGTGAGACCGGGGATACTCTTTCTCAATTTTTCTATCAGGCTCTTTATCTCACTTTTCGTCGTATGTCTGTTCATCTTCTTTAATATCTTATCGCTTATATGCTGGATTGGCAGGTCAAGGTATCTGCATATCTTCTTACTATCACGCAAAGCATTGATAAGCTTGTCGCTGTAATGAGCTGGATGCGTGTAAAGAAGCCTGATCCATTTAACACTGCTCTTTAAGGAGGATAGCTTTTTTAATAGTTCCGGAAGCTTCTGTGCGCCGTATATATCCTTTCCGAAGAGCGTCGTGTCCTGGCCTATTATATCTATCTCTCTTATCCTGCCGGACAGGGAGAGTTTTTTTGCTTCCTCCACCACCGACTCTATCGTCCTGCTCCTGAACTTTCCCCGCAGCTTCGGTATTATGCAGTAGCTGCAGAGATTATCGCATCCCTCGGATATCTTTAAATAAGCAAAATGGGGCGGCGTCAGTGATAATCGCGGGGATTTTTCGTTATAAAGGTACTTCATCTCTTTAGAGACTGCCGAAACGGGGGCATCTTTGAGGAGAGCTTTGACTACGCTGTTTATCTTTGGCAGGTCGCTCGTTCCAAGAATAGAGTCTACTTCAGGAAGGCTCTTTAAAAGTTTGCCGCTGTACAATTGCGGCAGGCATCCGCAGACTATGAGGCGCTTTATCTTGCCGTCTTTTTTGAGCTGGGCGGCCTCTATTATAGTGTCGATAGATTCTTCACGCGCGGACTGGACAAAAGAGCAAGTATTGACTATGAATAGATCTACCCCGTCGCCGACCTCATCCGCTATCTCATAGCCCTCTTCTTTTAGAGAGCCGAGTATCACCTCGGAATCTACCAGATTGCGCGGACAGCCAAGGCTCACGATCCCGATCTTTGTCATCGAATATTTTCTATTTTATTCTCACGCCTTTTCTTGTTATCTCAAGGCCTTTTATGACGCCTTTGCTCTGCAGAACTATCGGCCTTCCGTTGAGGGTCAGGTCGAGACTTCCGGCCTTAGCGATATCGAGCTCTATTGATGTATTAGCCTCTGTCCTTTCGACAAGCCCGGCAGGAAGCACCCTGTCAAAGAAGAGTATCCCGTCTTTTTTCAATGTCACGAGGACCGCCTCTTTCACTTTTATCTCAAGCATCAAACGGGTCGCTTTAGGAATGATGTCGCTTGTTTCGGACTTGGCTTTTACTACGGGCTTCTTCTTTTGAGCGGACTTTGCGCTTACTGCGACGGACTTCTTCTTTGCTGCCACAGCAGAGCTTTTTTTATGGCTTAGCCGGGCCTTATTAAAGGCGATCGACACCTTGCCGACAATGAAGAGTAATAACATGAGAGATATTAAAGCCGCCACGACCAGGCCTGTCATATACAGGAATTTCGGAGGGGTGCGGATCTCTTTCGACAGAACGCTCTCCTGAGGAGGAGCGCTCGGCTGAGGGGCGCTTTCCGTATGGGCGGGAAAATATTCCTTCAGAAGCTCTACCGAATTTATCTCCAGGAACTGCGCATATTTCTTTAAGAAACTTCTTATATATGTGTCGGTCAGTGTATCGCTTGGCTTGCCCTCTTCCAGCCCGATCAAGACAGTAGAATGTATCTTGGTCTGTTTCTGGACCTGCTCTATAGTAAGAGACCTCTTCTCCCTGGCCTCTCTCAATCTTTTTCCTACGGAAACGGCCGATGACCTTGACTCTCTCTTATTATCCATGTTTGGCCCGGTAATCCTGCAGGCTGACAAGAATATCCCTTGGCTTGGACCCCTGGAACTGCCCCACTATACCCTCAGCTTCCATCGTATCGATGATCCTGGCGGCGCGCGCGTAACCCAAACCCAGCCTCCTCTGCAGCATGGATACGGAAGCCTGTCCGGTCTCCAGGACCGTCTTCACCGCTTCCTCATAGAGCTCATCCTTATCGAACTTCTTGAAGGAGGTCTTCTTGTGCACCTCGAGTATCTCTTCTATATATTCCGGGGCTCTCTGTGATTTTATATAATCGGTTATCTTCTCTATCTCTTTATCCGATATGAGACTGCACTGAGCCCTTACGGGCCTCGACGCCCCGGGCTCTATAAATAGCATATCTCCCCTGCCGAGCAGCTTATCGGCCCCGTTTATATCGAGCACCGTCCTTGAATCTACCTTGGAAGCCACTTTAAACGATATTCTCGCCGGGAAGTTCGCCTTTATTACACCCGTTATAACATCTACTGACGGGCGCTGTGTGGCCAGCATTATATGGATACCTACAGCCCTCGATAACTGCGCAAGCCTTGTTATCGCGCTCTCGACCTCATTTTGAGCTATCATCATAAGATCCGCGAGCTCGTCTATGATCAGGACTATATACGGCAGTTTCTTAGGAGGCGCTCCGTTCTCCGCATTCTGTTTATTGCCGAACTTTTCATTATAAAGATCTATGTTCCTCACCCCGGACTTGGCCAATAGCTCATAACGCGAATCCATCTCGTTCACGACCCAGTCGAGAGTGCTCGCTACCTTCTTGTGATCGGTAACTACCGGCGCTAAGAGATGCGGCATATCATTGAATACGGCCAGCTCGACTCTCTTGGGGTCTATCATTATGAACTTCACGTCTTCAGGCGTCGCATTGAAGAGCATCGACATTATCAGGCTGTTTATGCATACAGTCTTGCCGGAACCGGTCGCCCCAGCTATCAGAAGGTGAGGCATGGTGGCGAGGTCCGCTATCACGGGAGCTCCCGCGATATCTTTGCCGAGAGCAAGCTTCAATTTTGACTTTGATGACTTATATTCTTTGGAGTCAAGGACCTCCTTCAGATAGACGATGGCGCTCGAAGAGTTAGGGACCTCTACGCCTATCGTACCCTTGCCCGGTATGGGCGCGACTATCCTGACGCTCTGGGCCTTCATGGCGAGAGCTATATTGTCGCTTAAAGAAGTTATCCTGTGTATCTTTACTCCCGCAACCGGTTCAAGCTCGTATCTGGTTATGACCGGCCCTTTATTGAATGCCACGACCTTGGCCTCTATATCAAAATCCGCGAGCGTCTCTTCCAGTATCTTTGTGTTCGCCTCAAAGTCATCGTCTATCTTTCTCTGCTCCAACGGCGGCGGCGAATCCAATAGATCTAGGCTCGGCAGAATAAAATCTCTCTGCACTGCAAGGGTCACTTTTCTTTCCTCGACTACAGGCTCCTCCTTTTTAACGTTGGTGGATGATTGAGGATTGCGCAATACGACATTTGCCGGCACGTTCACGCCCGGCATGGCTCTGGGCGGCTCTTTCTCTCTCACCGGCATTACAGCGGGTGCCGGCCTATTCAATACAGGAGTAATAGCTTCCTTCTTACGAATAACACTGCCCTTGCCCCTCAAGCCGGAGATAAAGTTCATGCTCTTTTGCGCAAGAGCCGTCAGGAATGGTATGAGTAAAAATTCTGTCGCCAAAAGTACCGAAAGCAGGAAGAGGACTATTATTACTATGATGGCGCCCATTGAACCTAAATATCTTATAAGAAAGTCTGAAAAGACCAGCCCTACGATACCACCGAGCGAGAAACGAAAGCTATTATCGCCCTGCCCTATCATGGAGAACATAGCGCTCGACGCCAATATAAGGAAGAATGTGCCGAAGACCTTAAAATAGAGCTTCTGCGGCGTGATCCCGGAAAACCGCGCAATGGCCCATATCAATATAAGGATCGGCAGACAATAGGCGCTCATGCCCATCACGAAGAACATGATGGCCCCCAGATACGCGCCGAAAAGTCCCGCGAAGTTCTTTACCGGATGGTTTACCTTAGAAGTGAATAACTGCAGGTCGGAAAAGTCAAAAGTTACGAAACTTATGAATATAAGGATGGCTATGGCAAATAATAGTATCGCCTGTATCTCATTCCATTTGCTCTTATCCATCGGCCCCTATACCTATTTAGATAATATTACGACCGCCGCTCCGATCAACATGCAATATATGCCGAAAAGGAATAACAGATTCTTCTTCAGGATACCGTACAGCGCCTTTATCACCAGAAAACCTGTGATCGCGGCAACTATGGCCCCTACCAGAAAAGCTACGGTATCGCCAGATATAAGATTACCACAAATCTGGCGCACCTTCAATACATTTGCCCCTAAAACTGCGGGGATAGAAAGCAGGAAGGAAAATTTAAGCGCTTCGGCCTCATCCATCCCCATTATCAGCGCTGTCCCTATTGTGGCTCCGCTTCGTGATATGCCGGGCAGGACCGCGATACCCTGCGCTATACCTATGGCTATGGAATTTTTCATACCCAGCGGCCTCGGCCGCCTGACGATCTTCCAATATATAGCAGAGATGCTCGTGAATAAAAGAAATAGGCCCGTTATGATAAGTGAGGATCCCACGACCAAAGGCATCGCGAATAATGTTTCCGCAGCGCCCTTAAGCGCCAATCCGATAATGAATGTGGGAATGGAGGCTAT
>JAPLMH010000035.1 GCA_026387135.1 Candidatus Omnitrophota bacterium
TTCTATATGCAAGAGCGTCGTCGTTCATGGTGCTGGCGTATATCCTCTTTACCGCTTCGGCGAATTGCGCATATCTTTGCTCAGGCGTGCCCTGATTCGCCAAGAATACGCTTTCATATTTTCCCGCGAACGCGTTCCCGAAGCCGTCCTCCAGGAGCGAGCTCGATCGTATTATTATCGGAGAGGAGCCGAAATATTCTATGATCTGCTGGAAGAGCTCCGTTATCTCATCGGAAAATAGTCCGTGCAGCATCTCTTCGCGCAGGATCTTTGCCCATGAGAAATACCCTTCATCGGTCTTTTGCAGCATATGTAATTTCCACCATCTGTTCTGCACTATATAGGAGTAAAAGATGTCGGAGCCTATATAAAAAGAGTCATGAGGCTCTGACAGCTTTTGCCAATTGGGTATTTTTTTTGACAGCATCTTTCTGGCGAGGAGCATACCGACGCTTTTACCGCCGATGAATCCAGTCCCTATCAGCCTGGACTTTATATCTATGAGTTCTTCGAGAGAAAAATTTTCCGCAGTCAGGTCCAATATCTTTTTATTTGCCGATATCATAATGCCGCATAGCTTCCTCACGGTCTCTTTTAACTTATCTTTATCTCCCGGGCTGCCCATTAGCCTTTCCGCCTCGATAAATAACCGGTCCCAATAATCGAGATTCCTTTTGGCTCTCTGGGCGCCTTTTTTGCTGATGTGGGATAGTATCTTGGCGGCGTCTATGCTGTCTGTTATGGGGGTCAGCGACTCTCTCTTCATTTGATGCGGAAGGAACATTGTGGCCGAATACCTGTTCAAGACCTTCAAAGGATGTATATATGTGCTGCCATCGCAATTATATACATCCATCAGGAGTTGTGTAGTTTCACGTATGGTGGCTATGGATTTAAAAGAATGGCTATTCCTCAGTATGGAAAAATAGGTAATAGTCTTAAGTTCGTAAAGATAGGGACAGGTCACCATAAAAAAGTTGCCTATCATGAGATCGGTAGCCCATGCCGAGAGAAGTTCGGAGAGGCAGTCAAATACGTAATAGGCGCCCTCTCCCTCCTGGGTGATGATGCTGTTCACCTTTGTGGTGAAAGATTCAAACCCGGCGTAGGCGTTCAGCTCATATCTTTTGATCTGTTTTGAGGGGCCGATAAGCTCTTTATGGGAGGCGAACCTCATATAAACCACCCTTTTATTATCTTTGAGGGCCTGCCGCACAAAGGGCCTTACAAGGTCGATGTAATCCTTGATATAATCTATCTGCCAGACAATGTTATCCCCGGCTCTTAGGCCCGTTATTACGCTGTCCAGTCCCGCTATCCCGGTGCTTATCATAAACTGTATACCTCAAGGTGCCGATATATACAAAAAAAGACGAAGGCTCCTGATAAAGGAACGTCTTCGTCTTTTTTTGCATCAAGCACAAACCTTGTGCTCGACCAAAAGCAATTATATCACTTTTTACTCATACAGTCAAGGATCAACTTACAGAATTATTACTATACAAGCCCCTGGTCTATCATCGCATCTGCGACTTTTACGAACCCGGCTAAGTTTGCTCCCTTGACGTAATTTATGTACTTTCCTTCTTTCCCGTACTTTACGCAATTTTCGTGGATCGATATCATGATATCGTGAAGCCTTCTATCCACTTCTTCGCGAGTCCATGACAATCTCATGCTGTTCTGGGACATCTCGAGCCCTGAGGTCGCCACACCGCCCGCGTTTGCGGCCTTGCCGGGAGCATAAAGGATCTTCGCCGCCTGGAATACTTTTATGCCTTCGGGT
>JAPLMH010000169.1 GCA_026387135.1 Candidatus Omnitrophota bacterium
CTCGTCGATGTATTGAAGAATATATTCACCATAGGCAAGGTCTTCAGGGGCATATTGAAGAAAGTCGACTCTAAGAAGACTGATCTGGCCATACTGGTCGACTATCCCGGATTCAATCTAAGGCTCGCCAAAGAACTCTCCACGAGAGGCATCCTGGTCATCTACTATATAAGCCCTCAGATCTGGGCGTGGGGCGGGGACAGGATCAATATCATAAAGAAGTATGTCGCCAGGATACTTGTCTTCTTTAAGTTCGAGGAAGTCATGTACAGGGATAACGGGATCCGTTCTGATTTCGTGGGCAACCCGCTCCTGGAGACCGTAAAGACGACCCTGCCTAAAGATGAAATACTGAAAAAGTACGGCCTCTCTAAAGAGAAGCCTGTGATAGCGTTATTGCCCGGCTCAAGGACCATGGAGGTTAAGACGCTTCTTGAGATAATGGCAAGGTCCGCCGAAATTATCGCCAAAGAGCTTCCCGGCGCGCAGTTCGTGGTGGCAAAATACAAAAATCTGCCCGCCTCGCTTTACGAGAAAGTCCTTAAGAGTTTTTCGCCCGGAATAAAGATCGCCGACGGGGATGCTTATAATATATTGAGCGTATCCGACTTCGCGATCGTCGCCAGCGGCACGGCCACGCTGGAGACGGCTATTATAGGCACGCCTTTCGTGATAACCTATAGAACGGGCATCATAAACTATATCCGCTCTCGAGCACGTCAAATCCTCTCTCGGCGCCCCCGGCGCCTCCCATCGCGCCGCTCAGGCAATACTCCCGTACCTTCAGTAAGTTTCCTATCATCACTCCAGGCCTTTGTTCGCGGCCTGAAATTTTTTGCCGTGTGCTGCGGTTTACGTTTCGCGAATTTGCAGGAATTCCCTCCCTTAAGCCCATACAGCTTTAAGGTATTCCTGTATCGGTATGGGCGTTGGTCGGTCAGTTCCTGCATTCGCTCAACGTAAATCCTTGCACACCGACCACCCATAGACGTTATGCCAAAAAATTTCTAATGGCCGCTCACAAAGCCTGTAGTGCTGACAGGCGCAGGGCAGGCAGACCTCGCGGGGCTGTGCCTGAAGCGGCGTCACAAATTTTGATACCTTATGGCAATATAGAAAGGCCGGACAAACTGCTCCAGCTATATATGGTTGGCAGGTTGGACGGACATCAAAATTTGTCCGAGCAAATTCATATGCCCAATATGAATTTGCGTCCGCGTAAGGCGCGGCCCCGCGAGGTCGATGCCTGCCTGTCAATGGGAAAATGAGATTGCCTAAAAATTAGGCAGATTCTTCTTGACAGCTGTAAGGCTCTATGGTATACTTGACAGGTGTAAAGCTAACCCAAGGAGGCTTAAAATGAAGAGTAACTACTTAACGCCGACGCAGCTGGCCAAGGCTCTCGGCATCTCAAGACAGGCGGTCGTCGAGAGGATCCAGAAGGGCTCGATAGCCGCGACGAAGGTCGGACAGCAATATATCATAGAGAGAAAGGCCTTCTCCTCCATGAAGACCGAAGGCCGTTCGGTCGAGGGCACTTTAAAGAGGATGGAGCGTTCCAAGAACACGAAAGAGCGCGTCCTGAAGATCGTCAGAGATAATAAGATAAACACCATACAGCTATGGTTCGTCGATATATTAGGCATCTTAAAGTGCGTCGTCATAACCGAGCGAGAGCTCAAAGAGGCCCTTGATCACGGCAAGGGTTTCGACGGTTCTTCGGTAACGGGATTCGCCGAGGCTGAAGAGTCTGATATCATCGCCATGCCCGACGCTTCCACCTTCCAGGTACTGCCCTGGGAAGGGTCGACTATACCGGTAGCAAGGCTATTCTGCGACATACTCAATCCCGATAAGACCCCCTACCCCGGAGATGCCAGATGGGTGCTGAAGAGAGTACTACAAAGAGCAAAGAAGCTGGGTTTCACTTTCTATATCGGCCCGGAGCTTGAATACTTCTACTTCAAGAACGACCACTCAACAGAGGTCCTTGATGAGGGAACATACTTTGAGCTCATACCTAACGACATAGCCGATGTTATGAGGAATAAGACTGTCGATACTCTGGAGCATATGGGTATCCCCATGGAGACCGGACATCACGAAGTCGCTCCGTCTCAGCACGAGATAGACTTAAAGTATGATGAGGCCCTGATATCCGCGGACAACATAATAACATCAAAGTACTGCATAAAAGAAGTGGCGAGATCCAATAACTCATACGCCACATTCATGCCAAAACCGATGTTCGGCGTAAATGGCAGCGGTATGCATGTCCATCAGTCCTTATTCAGGGGCGACAGGAACGCCTTCTACGACAAGAACGACAAACATCATCTGTCGCTTACGGCCAAACAGTTCATAGCCGGACAGCTTAAGCACGCCCGCGAATTCTGCTCGCTTACGGCGCAGTGGGTAAATTCATATAAGAGGCTCGTATCCGGATATGAAGCTCCTGTGTACGTATCTTGGGCGCAGAAGAACAGGACCGCGCTGATAAGGGTGCCGCTCTACAGGCCCGGCAACGAAAAAGCTACAAGAGCCGAGATCAGATGCCCCGATCCCTCGTGTAATCCGTATCTGGCATTCGCCGTCCTGCTTGCGGCGGGGCTGGAAGGGATAGAGAAGAAGTATAAGGTCCCCGAAGCCATAGAGCCGAATATCTACAAGATGGAGATGTCAGAAAGGGAGCACAGAGGATTGGTGGCGCTTCCCGGGAACCTGTTTGAAGCCATTGAAGAGACTGAAAAGAGCCGCCTGGTAAAAGAGGTCCTCGGAGAGCACATATTCACGAGATTCCTGATCAATAAGAAGAAAGAGTGGGAAGATTACAGGATCCAGGTGACGAGCCACGAGATACGCAGATATTTACCGGTATTATAAGGAAGGCGTTTAGATAACTATTATACTTAAGCCCGCTTCATCGGCCATTCTTACGGCCTCTTCTCTATGAAGCAGGAAGGTCTTCTTCTGTTCCAGGGCTAAGACCCTGCCCTTATTCTCCACTATCGTCTTGACGGTCTCCGGTCCGACGAGCGGAACATCAAATCTCGCGTCCTGGGCGGGCCTGGCCATCTTCACCACGGTGAATCCGCCGTCCACAAGCTTTCCAGCTCTTCGTATGGTCTCATCGGTGCCCTCTATCGCTTCCAGGGCCAGGACTGTCTTATCTTTTACTATAACGGTCTGGCCTATATCGAACCGGGCAAGCTCTGACGCGATCTTACGCCCATACTCTATATCCAGCTCTTCTTCTTTGGTGGGTACCGTCTTTGTCAATACGCCCTTCACGGGGATCAACTCTTCCAGGTACGGGGTCGGATCTATTACCTCTATGCCAACCTTCTTAACCAGGTCGGCCACTCCCTTTAATATATTGTAATCTTTCTTTCCGCCGGAGGAAGATATTATCTTTTTCGATTCGTCGTCGAGTTTTCCGCCCTTAAATAAGATCTCTTTCTTGATCTTGCCCAGGAGCGCGATCCTGCGCAATCTCTGCGTAACCGCGATGAGCATGGCCTTCTTCAGGTCGCCCCATTCGAACCAATACATTTTTTCAACATACTTCTCGAGCTCTTCGGAGGTTACGCCTTTAAGGCCCAGAGCTATCACCGTATCGCCTAATTCTATAGCTTTTTTGGCGAATATTAAAGGCAGCTCTCCGTATCCCGCAACCAATCCGATACGCGCCATAACTATGCGTTCGGCGTTACGAGGGCGAACATCATCTCGGCCTCCGTAACCACTTCGCCGTCGACCTTGGCTGTCGCTCTGACCTGCAGGACGCTGAGCTTTTGTTTCATGATCTCTACTTCTATCATGAGCTGATCGCCGGGCACTACGGGTTTTCTGAACTT
>JAPLMH010000124.1 GCA_026387135.1 Candidatus Omnitrophota bacterium
GACAAAGTCGCTTTTGCCGTCAAACTTAAAGACGATCTACGTTGACAACCTGGTGAACAAGATAAAAGTTACGGATGAGGCGAGCGACGCAAGGATGTACAGAGGTTATCGCCCCGGCATGGAGCTGGAAGCTACGAGGACAATACGTGACAAATATCTTTCCGATGGTAACCTCAAGATAGCGGATCAGGATACGGCAGATCTCATATTAACCGGTGAGCTGATAGATTTCAGGAATGAGGCCTTGAGATATGACAGGAATAACGATATAGAAGAGTACAGGGTAAGGCTTGTGGTGAACCTGGTAATGAAGAACGCGAAGGACGGAAAAGTGCGATGGACCGAAAATAACTTCGCGGGTGAATCGTTGTATAGGACCACAGGCACGCTTGCGAAGAGCGAAGCCACAGCCACAAAAGAGGCGGCTGAAGATCTGGCGCGGCGCGTTGTGGAAAGAACTATCGAGGAATGGTAAATCCTGCCCCTTCTTCAAGCCCTTCCGTATTCCTGTTTGTAGGAAAAGAGAAGTACCTTAAGGAGCGGGCGATAACCGAATTGCGCTCCAGATCGCTCGATAGTTCCTCAGGTGAACTGGACTACAAAGTTCTGCATGGCTCGGATACTTCCGCAGATGAGATACTTGGCTCGGCAGGGACGCTCCCCTTTTTTTCATCAAAGCGGCTCATAGTAGTAAAAGATTTTGATAAGCTCTCCAAAGAAGATACCTCAAAAGTAGTAGCCTACATTAAAAATCCAAATCAACATACCTGCCTTATCATAGACTCGGATGACGCGTCAATCCTGGAGGACGAGCCGTCGATAGCTAGGTATGCCAAGGTCTTAAGATTCGCCCCTCTTTCGGATAATGAGATGTCGACCTGGATCAAAAAATATCTCTCCGGGCAGGGTAAGACCATAGAAGATGACGCGCTGGATATGCTAAAAGAGTCTAAAGGGGCGGACATATTGAGCCTCTCGAGCGAGCTTGACAAGCTCACTACGTTCATCGGGAAGAGAAAGGCTGTTACCGGAGATGATGTCGAGAGTCTGGTCGGCAAGAGCGTAGTGGCCTCCGCCTTTGACATAGCTTCCGCCATAGGTGACAGGAACGCATCGAGAGCCATCGGCATAGTGCATGAGCTGGCATCGTCCGGGAAGAAACCTTATGAGATAACTGGAATATTGAGCTGGTTCTTTAAGAGGGTATTGAAGGCGAAGCTTCTGCTTGATGCGGGTGATACGGAATCCATGGTGAGCCAGAAATTACGTATAAACAGGAGAAGCGCGGAAGAGTTCTTTACTCATGTCCACTCTTTTTCAGCTCAAGCCTTAGAGTCCAAGATGAAGATACTTTTAGATGCCGACCTAAGCATCAAGAGACCAAGATACAATCCGTCTATGATCATGGAGTTCGCTATTATAAGGCTATGCCTTCTTGGATAGGGCTGATATTCTCTTTGTGAGGCGAGAGGCTTTCCTGGAAGCGGCATTCTTATGAATGATGCCCTTCGAAGCGGCTTTATCTAGCTTCGATATGAATACCCTCAGAGCGGCCTTAGCTTCATCGGCTTTTTTTGCCGCTATAAGGTCTTCGACCTTCTTTGAATTAGAATGAAGCTCGGATCTTATTGAAATATTCCTGAGATGTATTCTGTTAGATTTTCGTAAATCTTTGAAAGAAGCTCTTTTTATCGGCATTGTATTTTACCCTTCCTTTTTTGAGTGACGAATTATAACATGTAAGTCTGTTTATAGTCAAGGATTTTAAATATGGATAAGAAGCACCTCATCAGATCTACCGGCGTTATAGGGCTGGCCACAGCGATCAGTAGGATCCTCGGGTTCGCGCGTGACATCGTCATAGCGAATTTTTTCGGCACAGGCTTGGCGGCTCAGGCCTTCTTTGTAGCGTTTCGCATACCAAATTCCTTAAGGGATCTGGTAGGCGAAGGCGCAACAAATGCTGCGATAGTGCCTGTGCTGACGGGATATAAGGCAAAGGGAGAAAATAAAGAGTTCCTTCGCATCTCAAAGGTACTTTTTAATATATCCTTCGCTTCTTTATCGGTTTTGACCCTTATCGGCATAATAATTTCCCCCTTGATAGTGCGCCTGATAGCCCCGGGATTCATCCGCGAGCCTTCAACGCTTGCGCTTACCATACAACTCAATAGGACGATCTTTCCGTATCTGATACTTATAGGCCTGACAGCCTATACCATGGGTGTTTTAAACACAGAGCGGCATTTTGCGGGCCCTGCTTTTGGCCCATGTTTCCTCAACATAGCCTTGATCTTGGCTAGCCTATGGCTTTGCCCCAAGATAGGAGTAATGGGCCTTGTAATAGGAGTTCTTGTGGGAGGCGTCCTGCAGCTTGCACTCAATATGGTGATAATGTACAGGAAGGGTATCACCATAGATTTTAGGGAGGGTTTTAAGCATCCTGCGGTTAAAAAGATAGGCCTATTATTGGTCCCGCGCGCCTTCGGATCCGCCATATATCAGGTGAATATATTCGTAGATACGATGCTCGCATCACTGTCATGGATCGTAGGGTCCGGCGGAGTCGCGGCGCTCTATTATGCCAACCGTCTCATACAATTTCCTCTGGCCATATTCGGGCTAGCGTT
>JAPLMH010000023.1 GCA_026387135.1 Candidatus Omnitrophota bacterium
TCCGGCGGGGAGATTAAAGAGCAGAATAAACATGTAGAGGCTTTTGATCTGATATTTAGGCACGCGGGTTCGAATCCCGCCACCTCCACCATTTTTTTATGAGATCATACACTAAATACAAAGCGATAGTTGTGTTCATAGCGGCGCTATTGATAGCGGGATGCGCTTCTCAGGGGCCGTATTTAAAGCTCGATCCGTCTTTGAATACCGATATAAGGGTCTACGAAGGCATTCAGTATGTTCCCCTCATTAAATTGTGCGCAACATACGGTATCGAATGGAAGTGGGACAGCTTCATAAGGACCGCCGTAATAACTAAGAACGGCAAGATCATCCTGAGGGCCGGCAGTGACAGGATATTGGTCAACGGCGAGGAGAAAAAATTGGGCTCGCCGGTGGTATTCACCAATGGCGCCGTGTATGTCCCGGTGAACTTTGTAAGGAATGACCTCGGCCTTATCGTTGAGGTCCGTCCTTCCGTTGAGAAGGTATTCGAAAAAGAGGCCGAGACCCGCGCGACGGGAAAATATTCTATAAAGGCGATAGTCATAGATGCGGGCCACGGCGGCAAGGATCCGGGTGCCATAGGTAGACGGGTTGGCATCAGAGAGAGAGACCTTACTCTATCCATAGCCAGGAAGCTTAAGAGGATACTCGAAGATAACGGCATCAGGGTCATAATGACCAGAGATTCGGATGAATTCATCTCTCTTCCAAACAGGGCCAAGATAGCCAATTCAAGCGGCGCGGACCTATTCGTCAGCATTCACATCAATGCCTCGCGCTCTAGGTCTATGAATGGTTTTGAATGCTATTACTTGTCCGAGGCCACCAACGATAATGCCCGGGCCCTGGAAGCTTTTGAGAACGCGACATTAAAGACCGATGAGGGAACGGTCGTTGAGCATTCCAGCAGTCTAGATAAGACCCTGTGGGATATGAAACTTACCGAGAACAGGCGCGAGTCGGCCGAGCTGGCCGGCAATATATGCAGCACAGTCGATAGCAGCCTTGTCACGCGTAATAGGGGAGTTAAGACGGCGCGGTTCTATGTGATCAAGTTTACGAGGATCCCGTCCGTACTTGTAGAGGTAGGGTACTTAAGCAATAAATTTGAAGAATTGAAACTGAAAGACGACAATTACGTCGACAGGATGGCGGATGTTATAGCAAAAGGCATATTGTCGTATAAGAGTAAATACGAAAAGACAGAAGGTTTTACGCTATGAGTGACTCGAGACCGATAGGCATATTCGATTCCGGGGTGGGCGGGCTTACCGTATTTAGCGAGGTAGAGAAGGCCCTGCCGAGGGAAGAGATAGTCTATTTCGGAGATACGGCGCGCGTTCCTTATGGTACTAAGTCGAAAGAGACGATCACGAGGTTCTCCGTGGAGAACGTGGAATTCCTGATGAAGCATAATGTGAAGCTCGTCCTGGTCGCGTGTAATACGGCATCTTCATTAAGTCTCGACTTTTTAAAACGCTGTTTCAGGGTGCCCATCATAGGAGTTATCGCACCGGGCGCCAGGAACGCCGTGAACTCCACCAGGAATAACAGGATAGGAGTCGTGGGAACCAATGCCACCATTATTTCTGGTGCATACGAGAAAGCGGTGAAGAGTATAAGCCGCAAGATCGCCGTCTACAGCCAGAGCTGCCCGTTATTCGTTCCTCTCGTCGAAGAGGGGTGGACCAAAGAGAAGGTCACCTACGAAGTGGCGTCGGTATATTTAAAAGGATTGAAGGCCAAGGGCGTAGATACGCTGATACTCGGATGCACGCATTACCCGCTATTAAAAGATGTCATAAAGAAGTTCATGGGCAGCGAAGTCCTTCTTGTAGACTCCGCCAGGGAAGTCGCGAAAGAGGCCAAGGCCATACTCGACGCGAACGGACTATTGAATATAAATCCTGGCAGGAAGAAGCATAAATTTTTTGTCAGCGACGAACCGGGCCCTTTCATACGATTAAGTGAGCGTTTTTTGAAGAGGAAGATGACGTGCGTAAAGAGGGCGGTATAGGTGCAATATGTATGAGATAAAAGTTAAGTCAAGTTTCAGCGCGGCGCATAATCTAAGGAACTACCGCGGCAAGTGCGAGAACCTGCACGGGCATAACTGGAATATCGAGGCGGTATTCTGCTATAAGTCGCTCAGGCCCGACGGTCTCGCGGTCGATTTCAAAGAGGCTAAAGACCTGCTTAAGTCCGTGCTCGAAAAGTTCGATCATTCCTATTTAAATGAGACGGGCGTATTCAAGAAACTGAATCCGACGTCCGAGAATATGGCAAGGTTGATATACGACGGGATAAAGAAGGCCAACAAATATATATATTCGGTCTCCGTGTGGGAAAACGAGAGTTCCTGCGCGACGTACAGAGAGGGATGATGTGGCGCCGAAAGCCGTGGTCCTTCTATCAGGCGGACTCGATTCCGCGGTAGCTCTATACATAGCGAAAGAAAAAGGATACGACTGCCACTGCCTCTTATTCGACTACGGACAGCGGCATAAAAAAGAGATCGAGCGCGCCAAAGCTATCTCGAGACGGGCCGGCGCCAAACTGCATATAGCGAAGCTTGATCTGCCGTGGAAGGGCTCCAGCCTTCTCGACAAAAAAATAAGATTACCGCTTGACCGGACGATAGAATGTATTAATAAGAAGATACCTTCTACTTATGTTCCGTCTAGAAATACGATATTTTTGAGTATGGCGAGCTCTCTGGCCGAAGCGATCTGCGCCGAAACGATATTCATAGGCGCGCATTGCGAAGATTCGAGCGGTTATCCGGATTGCCGCAAAGATTATCTGAAGGCTTTTCGCAAGGTTATAAGGCTCGGCACAAAGGCAGGGATAGAGGGAGCTCTGACATTAGAGTTTCCTCTGATCGATAAGAATAAGAGTGGCATCATAAAGACAGGGAAGAGGCTGGGAGTCCCTTTAGAGCTTACATGGTCGTGTTACAAGGGCGGGAAAGTCCCGTGCGGCAGATGCGACTCATGCATATTGAGAGCAAAAGGTTTCAAAGAGGCGGGCTTTAAGGACCCGGGTTTAAGATGAGCATTTCAGGAGCGGAGATAACGGAAATATTTTCATCGGTGCAGGGCGAAGGGATATTCGTAGGCGCCCGACAGATATTTGTACGTTTTAAAAAATGCAATATGAAATGCGGGTTCTGCGATACACCCGGTGATGCTGCGGAGAAAGAGTATTCCGCGACAGACCTGATGAAAGAGGTCAAAAAGATCGACGGATCGAAGGGGCCTCATCATTCGGTATCCCTGACGGGAGGCGAACCGCTTTTGTATTCTGAATTCTTAAGCTCCTTTCTTCCTCACTTAAAGAAGGCGCGCTTTAAATCATATCTCGAGACTAACGGCACACTGCCGGACTCTCTTGAGGAAGTGATAGATCTTATCGACATAGTGGCGATGGACTTCAAGCTTCCGTCCTCGACGGGTGAAAGGGCGTACTGGAAAGAGCACCAGGAGTTTTTAAAGATAGCCGCCCGTAAAAAAGTCTTCGTGAAATCTGTCGTAACTACGGATACGAAAAAAGAGGACGTGGAGGAGGCCGTCAGGCTCATAATGATGGTCAACAAAAGTATGCCTTTTATAATACAGCCGGTCACGCCGGTTAAAAATTGCGATAAAAGACCTGGTGAGAACCGCCTTCGGGAGTTTTTGGATATTGCGCTGAAGAACGGGGTTGAAAATTCTCGCGTCATACCTCAGATGCATAAGATACTGGGAGTGAGATGAGCAGATCGTCATACGAAGGATTACAGGGATCGATAAAGAGGCTTAAGGCCCCGAAGATAGAGGTGTGGAAGAACCAGTATCCGGACCGGGACTATATCATAACTATAGACGTTCCGGAGTTCACGTGTATATGTCCGAAGACTGGGTTGCCGGATTTTGCCGTTATCTCGATACGTTATACGCCGGATGAATCCTGTATAGAGTTGAAGAGCCTTAAGTATTACGAAATATTCTTCCGGGATGTGGGAATATTTCACGAGAATGTCGTGAATAAATTCCTGGACGATCTGGTGAAGGCATGCAAGCCGAGATGGATGGAAGTCACCGGCGAATTTAACGCCCGCGGCGGTATAAAGACTACAGTGAAAGCCGAATATAAGAGATGAGAGAGATAAGCGCTTCAAAAATAAGGGAAGCAGTTACGGAGCTTTGTTTAAAAGCGAATTTCGATCTGCGTCAGGACGTCTTAGGAGCGCTTAAGTCAGCGCTTAAGAAAGAGACGAACGCGCGCGCTAAGAATATACTCAAAGAGGTCGTAGAGAATGCGAAGCTCGCCAAGAAAAAACGCCTCGCTATCTGCCAGGACACGGGGCTTGTCTCGATATTCCTGGAGATAGGTAATGATGTAGCCATAAAAGGAGACCTTGAGGAGGCGCTTCATAAAGGAGTGGAGGACGCGTATAAAAAAGGATATTTGCGCAAGTCCGTAGTGAATGACTCCCTTATGAGAAAGAATACGGATACAAATACGCCCTGTATCATCCATGTAGATATAGTTAAAGGCGACAAGATAAAAGTATCGGTTTCGCCAAAGGGTTTCGGAAGCGAAAATAAGAGCGCCATAAAGATGTTGCGGCCCACGGCCTCAGAAAACGAGATCGTCGATTTTGTTATAGACGTTGTGAAGAGAGCGGGAGCCGACGCATGTCCGCCGCTTATTTTGGGAGTAGGGATGGGTGGGACATTCGACCACGCGGCACTGCTTTCAAAAAAAGCACTGCTTCGATCCATAGAGACGAGAAATACTAAAAAACATTTTAGGGATCTTGAGAAGAGCCTGCTTAAGGCGGTGAATTCTCTTAAGATAGGCCCGATGGGGCTTGGGGGCAATACCACTGCCTTGGCCGTGAACATAGAGGAGTTCCCGACGCACATAGCGGGTCTGCCGGTCGCAGTCAGTGTAAGCTGTCACGCTACCAGAAGCGCCGAGAAGGTACTATGATAAATATCACGACACCATTAACAGAAGATGTCAGGAAAACCTTAAAAGTGGGAGATGAAGTGCTCCTGACCGGCACCATACTTACTGCGCGCGATGCCGCCCATAAGAGATTATGCGATACTCTAAAAAGGGGCAAGTCCCTGCCGCTGAACCTAAAAGATGCGGTGATATATTATTGCGGGCCGACACCGGCGAGGCCCGGGAGGCCAATCGGCTCCTGCGGGCCTACTACAAGTTCAAGGATGGATAGTTTTACTCCCGCGCTGATCTCTCTGGGCCTGGGCGGGATGATAGGGAAGGGTGACAGGTCGGATGAGGTTACGAGAGCTATAAAGAAACACAAATGTGTCTATTTTTTAGCGACCGGAGGGATAGGCGCATTATTGTCAACTAAGGTGAGGTCATCCAAAGTCATTCTGTATAATGACCTGGGACCGGAAGCTGTTCATAAGCTGGAAGTAAAAGATTTCCCGCTACTGGTGGGGATAGACTCGAAAGGAAGAGATCTGTATGACAAGGCAGGATGGAAGAAAGAGTAACGAACTGAGGAAGCTAAAGATAACGAAGAACTACATAAAATACGCGGAGGGCTCATGTCTCGTTGAGCTTGGCAACACGAAAGTGATAGCGACAGCATCGGTAGAAGACGGAGTGCCGCATTTTTTGAGAGGCTCTGGTAATGGCTGGGTCACCGCAGAATACGGTATGATACCGCGTTCATGCAAATCCCGAGTATCGCGTGAGGCGTCCAAGGGCAAGCTCGGAGGCAGGACACACGAGATACAGCGTCTCATAGGCAGGTCATTAAGAAGCGTCACCGACATGACGAAACTTGGCGAGAGGACGATATGGCTCGATTGCGATGTCATTCAGGCAGATGGCGGCACTCGATGCGCGAGCATAACCGGGAGTTTTGTGGCGTTGGCGTTGGCGCTTGAGAATATGAAGAAAGACCGCCTGTTAGCGACAGTTCCTCTGTCTGACTACGTTGCCGCGATAAGCGTAGGTATCCTGAGCGGTGAGACGGCGATCGATCTTGATTACGAAGAGGATTCTAAAGCCGAAGTCGATATGAACGTAGTAATGACGGGAGCAGGGAAGTTTATAGAGGTCCAGGGCACAGCCGAGAGGGAGCCGTTCAAGAAAGAGGATTTGAATAAACTTATCTCTCTTGCGCAAGGCGGGATAGAAAATATCATCCATACACAGAAAAATATTCTTAAAGGCATAAAGATAGCCTGATGATAGAAGTAGTCATAGCCACAAAGAACGATAAGAAATTACGAGAACTTAGAAGATATCTGAAGAGTGTAAAGGCTCATATAGTCTCTCTGAAAGAGATGTCCGGCACGCCCCGGATAAGGGAAGACAAGAGCACTTTTAAGGGCAATGCGGTAAAGAAAGCCGTTACTATTTCGAAGTTTACAAAAGGCGTGGTCCTGGCGGACGATTCGGGGCTTTGCGTCGATGCGTTGGGCGGTGAGCCGGGAGTAAAGAGCGCCAGATTTGCCGGGCCCAGGAAGAAGGATGGCGATAATAGCATAAAGGTTTTAAAGTTGTTGGAAGGTTTACCGGCCGGGAAGAGAACAGCAAGGTTTGTGTGCGCGATCGCGATCGCCGATAAAGGTAAAGTAATAAAACTCATAGAAGAGTATTGTTCGGGCCGAATAGCTGATTCAGTAAGGGGGAGGCACGGTTTTGGATATGACCCGATATTCCTCATACCCGAATATAAGAAGACATTCGGAGAGCTCGGGCTCAAGGTCAAAGACAAGATGAGCCACCGCTCCAAAGCGCTCAAGAAAGCTCGGAAGTTTTTGCGGGAATACTTGTAAGAATACTATGCATTATGTATACCTGTTGAAAAGTAAGAGAGAAAATTTCACATACATTGGTAGCACGGACAATTTACAGAGACGGTTCTTAGAGCATAATCACGGTAAGAATCAGGCAACAAAGTATTATGCTCCGTTTAAGCTGGTTTACTATGAAGCTTATGCAAGCAAAGACGACGCATTGTCTCGCGAGTATAAAATAAAGCATCATGGCAGCGTCTCAGGGCACCTGAAAAAAAGAGTAGCAAAGAGTATCGAAGATTAGTAGAATGATTTGTCGAAGGGGCGTAGCCCATCCCTTTTGACGTAAACGTTTTCAATGATATAAGTTGACCACGAGTCGGTGTTATTTATAATTAGCAAGATAACCAAGTAATTTGTCAAAAGAGATGGGCGTAGCCCCGCCCTTTTGGCAGATTAACTAGTAATCTTGCATACTATAGTAAAAGAATAAAAGTTTATGGCGTAAATTGTTTTAAAAAGGTTTACGCCAAAAGGGCGGGGCGTAGCGCAGCTGGCTAGCGCACTTGCTTTGGGAGCAAGGGGTCGACGGTTCGAATCCGTCCGCCCCGACCAATTTTATAGTTTTACGCGTCCCTGTAGCTCAGTTGGATAGAGCATCTGCCTTCTAAGCAGAGGGTCGCCTGTTCGAATCAGGCCAGGGACGCCATTAATGAGGAGTGTAATCAGAACCTACGCTTAAGAAAGTCTCAGGATATATGGTGCCAGATTTTCATAGTATAAATATTGAAAAACTGCCTCTCTCGTTGGTAGACGACCTCACCCAGCTCTGTAACCGCCGCTTCATTTACAATAACATGCCCCAATTTATTACCCGAGATGAGGCTTCTGCCAGGAAAACCTTCATCTTCATGATAGACGTAGATAATTTTAAGCATACAAACGACACATTTGGCCACCTGGTAGGAGATATGGTTCTGATGGAATTGGCCAGGATAATGAAAAAATCAGTTGCTGAAAATGGCATTGTAGCCAGATACGCAGGAGACGAGTTTTTAATTTTACTTCCGGGACAAGGGGAAGAGCAGGCCCATAAGATAGGAGAGGCGATATTACAGGGCGCATCAGAATTCAAATGGTCTGCAAAGAATAAAACTTTTAAGGGTCAGGGGCTGAGTATAGGCATTGCCGTTTATCCGGATGACAATGTCTCTATGATAGAGTTGATAAATTGCGCGGACCAGGCTTTGTATGCCGCAAAGAAATCCGGCAAAAATAAAATATTTCATTACAGATCAGTCAGCAAAGAAATAAAAAATAGCACCATAATGCAGCAGAGGCTTCTAAGGCCGCCTCTGGCAGACCGTAAAGAAGAGCTCGATAATATAAAGGAACATTACAAAATTGCTGAGAGCGCAAAAAAGCATGGCATATTGGTGGAGGGCGAGTCTGGTATCGGTAAAACCAGGTTGCTCGAAGAGTTTGCCAGCTGGATCGAAAAGCAAAACAGTTTCTTTCTGTTTTGTAAATTAGAACAAAAAGAAGATAGCGGCCCTCTCGCCGCGCTGACGGAGCTGCTCCGTTTGTTGGCAGGTTCGTTGGGTGTCGACGCACTCAGAGGCGTCCTTGCAAAGCTTAGTCCTTCAGAACTCGCGGAGATTCTATCTCTATATTCACCTGCCAAGGATCTTGTCAAAAACGCATCCGTTAAAATAGAGCCCGAAAGAAGGGCCGAAAATCTATTTTCCGGCCTGCGCAAAATTCTGGTTAGCGCAGCCGGCGATAAGACGCTCGTTTTAGCTGTTGATGATCTCCATCGCGCAAATCAAGTTACTCTGCAGTTTTTCTCAGGTCTACTGGGGGCCTCCGATCTCGCAAAATTTCTGTTTATAGGAACATATGACAAAGAAAGCGGAGAAAAGTTAAATGTTCTATTAACCGGCAATATCTCTACAACCGTAAAGATCGGGCCGCTTGTGAAAGACGATATAAACCAGCTGATCGTTTCGATCTTTCCGGATATTAAGCTGGAGTTGAAGCAGGTTGACAATATGTTCAAAGTAAGCAAGGGGAACCCGCTCTTATTATGTGAGATATTAAAGAATCTGGTTGAGAAAGGTCATATAAAATACGAAGATGACGTTTGGAAAATAAAGGATATCGGTATTAAGGATATCCCGGATTCCCTATCCGATGCCATAAAGCCTGCTCTCGGAGACCTGGACGATGAAACGAGAGAGCTGCTTTCTACCATGGCAGTGATGGGCGGCAAGGTCGAGCTTGGAATCTTAAAGGATTTCAGCGGCTTCAAAGAAGGATATTTAATGGAATTGTTAGACCGAGCCATAAAAGCCGGAATAATAAAATTACCGGATTCAAGCTATGATTCGCTATCCTTCCGTTCCGAGTCGGCCAGAAAAGCCCTTGCGGATAAAGTTTCAGTCCAAAAGGCAGGCTCGATCCATCACAAACTTGCAGGGCTTATCGAGCAGGAGTACAAGGACGAGCTTCCGGCGCAGCTGGATCGCCTGATCTCCCATCTCGATCTGGCCAAGGAAAAAGAGCGCTCTTTAAGATACAAAAATATCGGCCAAAAATTAAATGAGGAATTTTTTCCGCCCGCAGTGGATAGGCCGGTAAGCGTTGAAGAAGAGTTAGAAAAACCGCTCAGCCAGGCGAGCACCAAGATCGTCAAGGACTCGGTGTTGGCCCTGAGAGCAGCTATCATAGGAACCTTGCTCTATCCTATAGGCAACAGCATGAGGGTAGATCTGGAGAACAAAGCTTATGAAATGATGCTTAATATACTTAAGAATGACCCCACTCTGACCATCTCCATCATAGATGGCACGGTCTTGGTAAACGGATATGCTCCCAAGTATTTAAATATTAAGGATACCATCGGTTTCACTCTTGTAAGCCTGATGAAAGACTATGGCATAAGCAGCATAACTTTTAAGCGCGATTTAGAAAGAGAAGAACTTGCGTGCCTTTTGCATTATTTCGCCAATCTTGAAGACGAGAGTACTCAGCGTGAAGGCCTTGTCGAGCTGCTTAAAAAAAGAGGCGTCTCTCATATAAAAATTGACCAGGTGAGATATGAAAAACTATCGAAAATATCAAAAGCAATCGGAGCTAAAGGAGCCAGCCGGGGAACGTCTTCGATAATTGAATTGCCAAAAGACGGCCTTTTGGATATGTCCGTTGAACAATATTCCGATCCCAAAATATCAGGCAAGTTAGGCCTCATAGCCGAAGCCCTTATTTTGGGTAAAAATAATGAAAAAGTAAAAAATATTGTTGATAAATTTTCGGAAGATCTTAACGCCGCAAATGCCGAAGATAGATCTGCAGTTGCGGAGGGGGCTGTCAAGCTCGGCGAATCTCTTCTCATCTATGAAAAATCAGATCTACTGGATACGCTGATAAAGGCCATGCTCAATAGATTTGACGGCGCCAAACAATCGAAAGAGTTCTCCAAGCTTTGTAACGGGCTGCAAGAAATGGCCGTTCGCCTTATAGACAAAAGAAATTTTAACCAGGCGGGAATGATCATCGATCATTTCAAAGCGCAGGCTGCCGTAGATTCCAAACGTGCCCCGGAACAGAAAAAAATCGTAGAAGACGGATTGCATAAGATCGCCCATCCTAAGGTGGTAGAAGCTTTGATAAGCGCATTTAGAGAAAAAATAAAGTCCGATAATCCCGCAGATATTACGGATTTTCTGGGATCGCTTGGTGAATATAGCCTCGATCCCATGCTTAATATCTTGACACTGCAAGAGCTTCATGAGAAGGACCCTTTTGAACTATTTGTTATGCGTCACTCAGTAGCCATGATACTTAAACAGATAGGTCGCCCCGCAATAGAGGCTTTGAACAGAATGCTAGTAACTGATAAGCGCAGTTTTGTCATAAAGAATATCATAGAGGTATTTGGCTATATCGGCAGCAAGGAATTCCTGCCAAATCTTGCTCCGTTTATTCACGCCGATTCCATTCAAGTAAGAATGCAATGTGTCGGGACTCTAAAAAAGATCGGCAGCATTGAATCTTTGAAAATTCTGGCTGAGGCCCTTAAAGATACAAATGAAGACATAAGGCAGGCGGCCAGCTCGGCGATAGCGCAATTGGCAGACGAATCTTTCATAAAAGAATTGAGGCCTTTCCTGGCCGATAAATCCACAGAAAATATAGCAAGGATCACTATCCAGAGAATACAAATAACAAAGAAGAAATAACAAAATGGCAAAAATTAGATTTGCAGGTCCAGAAAAAAGGCAATATTTACGGGTGCCAGCCCGCTGCGTTATTAAGTATACAAAATTATCAAAAAACCTGAGACGCTTTATCGGTATGGTGACAAAATCACATACAGAAGATATATGCGAAAGAGGCGTCAAATTTATTGTGAAAAAAAAGATACCGGTACGCACAATATTAGAATTTCAGTTTAAAATTCCCGGGACCAACACGAACGTGGTGGGCTTGAGCGAAGTGGTCAGAACCAAGCCAAGGAGGCGCGGAAGATCGTATGATGTAGGCTTGAAATTTCTATGGGTGCAGCTAAAGAACGCGAAATTAATAGATTCTTACGTGCGGAAAAAAAGAATACAGGAAGTTATAAAAAAACTGCATAAAAAATAGGCCATAATAAAGGCTTTACGGCAATGAATTTGTATGGTATAACTTCAGGTTCCAAATTAACCGAAGCGTGGTGGGTGTAGCTCAGCCTGGCTAGAGCACTTGACTGTGGCTCATTCCTTTCATTTGACAGTTTCCTGCCTTTGTTGTAAAATAATAGCATGGTAAAAAGAAAATGTAGGATTTGCGGAAACGTAATATGGCTGAAGAGTTGCCATGCAAAGAAGGGGTGGGGTAAATATTGTTCGAAAAGGTGCCAAGGCAAAGCACAGATAAAAGGTAAGTGGCATAACTGTGATTATTGCGGCAAAAGGATCTGGAGACAGCCTAAGGATATAAAAAGATCAAAAAGTAAAAAATTCTTTTGTTCTGTAAGCTGTCATTGCGCCTGGGAAAACAAGAATAAACGATGTGGAGAGAATGCGCCTAACTGGATAACGGGGCGAACGGCGTATAGGCAAATACTCAAAAGATGCGGCAAGCCCGAAAAATGCAGGATGTGCGGTATTGAAGATAAGCGGATTTTGGTGGTACACCACATAGACTCAAGCAGGAGAAATAATAAGCCGGAAAATTTAGAGTGGCTTTGCAGGAATTGTCATTGTATAATACATTTGGTTTAAGATGGACGTGGTGGCTATAGTGTAAAGGTTAGCACGACAGACTGTGGCTCTGTCCGCACGGGTTCGAATCCCGTTAGCCACCCCAGTATTATGCCTCTCGACGGGAGAGGTAAGCGAATGATAGCGCTGGTTCTTAATCAGAATCAGCGCTATTTTTATGTCCTACAGGGGTAAAGACTTAGGGCGTTATTACCATCGATGGAAGTTGCGATTTTCACGTCTGTCTATTGGCGGCCTAGAGCATCGGTAAAACTGCAGAAAAGATCTCCAGATTACGCCAATTCCTCTCGTAGTTTATGGATGCTAGTTTATGGTTTATTAGCGCAATATGGCGCCTATTTTGCGCTTAAATCCAGCCATAAACTAGACGTGAGGAATAATTGAATGAGAGAGGCTTATGCGGTCTTTGGGGCAAGCTTCTGCCATATGGCGTACTGTTTGTCCCATTCGAGTTCGTCGGTGATATTGCGCAGCTTATACTCGGGGATTTCGAAAAGGCAGGGATCATTTTGAAGAACAATCTCTTCCTGTATACGAGGCGAGAGGAATAGAAAGCTCATGACTTGATTCATTCGCTGCTGGCTTAAATTAAGCCAGCCGGACACTTCCTTAAGATCCTTGGCCTTATCTTTGTCCATTAGCGCCTGAATCTGGCAAGCAAGCAGAAGGTTCTGGCGTAACTGCGGCTCAGACTGTATTAATCGATCCTTGGGCGTTACGGCGTGGTATTTCAGTTCTGCCTTACTTACGTTAAAGGCGTGCGATTTTTGCGTGCTGTTGAGTACGATTTCGAGGATCCCGGTTCCGCCATCATACCGTATTTCTTTAACGATGTCTTTAAGAGCCAGTCTTTTTTCCGCAAGGGTAGCGCTTTCCCATGCATCAGGCGCCAACCTTTGATCATCCGACAGTTTTCTAAGATACTCCATGGCCTTTGCTTCCATGAGTCCTGCGTTTACAAGACGCGTTGGACATTCCTGATAGCCTCGTTTCTGCGCGTTTAGGCAAACATAATGAGTATAGCGAATGTTGCCGTGTTTGACGCTGTGAGTAAGGTACATCGAGGAATTACACGCCTTGCATCGTAAAAGTCTGCTTAATAGGCCTAAATTCTTGCCAATAGGCTTGCGGGATCCGAATTTGGCAGGATTTGTACGCATGGCATCTTGGACCTTCATAAAGATTTCATCGTCGAGGATTCGCTCTTGCTCTCCCGGATAAAGAGCGTTCTGGTATCTTACCTTGCCCGCATAATAAGCGTTTTTAAGGATTTTTTCTATGCCTGTGCTTGAAAACTTAACGCCTCCGCCTTGCTTATCTTCAGCGAGTTTACGGACTATTGTCCTATAGCCTTTTGTATTGGCGATTTTAGCAACCTCTAAAAGCGAGCGTTCCTTTAAGTATAGGTCGAAGAGTTCGCGCACAATCTTTGCTTCTTCCGGGTTTACGATGAGTTTGTGAGTCTCTTTATCAAGATTATAGCCCAAAGGAATGCATCCACCGACCCATTTGCCTCTTCTTTTGGCAGCGCCGATCTTGTCGCGCGTCCTTTCGCTGATAATTTCGCGCTCAAACTGCGCAAAGGAGAGGAGTATATTTAAGGTAAGTCGGCCCATCGAGGTATTGGTATTAAAGGCTTGAGTTACCGAGACGAAAGCAACGCTATTCTGGTCAAAGAACTCTAAGAGCTGGCTAAAGTCGAGGAGCGAGCGCGATAATCTATCTACTTTATAGACTACAACACAGTTAAGCCTGTGGGCCTTGATATCTTCAATAAGCTTCTGTAAGGCAGGCCTATCAGTATTGGCGCCTGTAAAACCACCGTCATCGTAACGGTCCGGTAAAACGATCCAGCCTTCAGACTTCTGGCTTTGGATGTAGCTTTCCGCTGACTCGCGCTGATTATCAAGAGAAGAAAATTCCTGCTCCAGGCCTTCAGAGGTCGAAACGCGCGTATAGATAGCGCATTTAATTAATAATTTTTCTTTAGTTAATTTTTTGTCCATACTTTTTCCTATAGGTTAAAGAACGCGAAGCCATTCCAGTGCGCGCCTGTGAGCTCAAAAGCGATCGCCGTAAGGCTACGATAATATTTATCCTTGTATTCGAATCCCTTATCCAGAATCTTTATGTGGATGTCTTGGTCTTTGTATTTCTTATGAATAACAGTGCCGGGAATAGGCAGTCGTTTATCTCTCATAAACGGTATAGAGACTACGTTCTTTCCGGCAGAAACTACTTGTGGCCTAAGCGCCTTATTATTGATAGGATCGTATTTTTCAATTAGCTCGGCAGTCCGCGCTCTTGCCTCTTCCGAAAGCTCGCCACGGGCCGTTTCCTGCAGCTTGTAAGCGATCTTCTTAATAAGATATGGCTTATTGGCGCAGGGCGCCTCAGCGACGTTAAAAAGCTCTTTATATCGCTCTTGGATCGTCGATAAAGTCGCGCTTTTAAGGGCCTGTATCTGTTCGGCGATATTCTCTCTCATTGGCCATAGCCTCCTCTCTAGCCTCATGTCATATAGGCCATACTAACTGCCACAAGTCAAGGCGATATGAGAGGTATTTTTGATTGTTAAAGGGGGGCAAAAGCTATATAATAAAAAAGTAAAGTATAGTAATTATTTGATCAGAAAAATGTTAGAAAAATATCTA
>JAPLMH010000130.1 GCA_026387135.1 Candidatus Omnitrophota bacterium
ATTCTTTGGCTCAGGCATAGTCGCTCATATCCAGTTCGCTGATCCGGTCTGCCCGCATCTGTCGAAAGAGCTTTACGACGCCGGAATCAAGGCCGGCGCCTCAATGCATCTTGGCGGCACATACATAAACATGGAGGGCCCCCAGTTCTCCACTAAAGCGGAGTCCTATCTTTACAGGTCATGGGGCATGGACATAATCGGCATGACGAATCTTGCCGAGGCGAAGCTTGCCAGGGAAGCCGAGATTTGCTATGCCACTCTGGCATGTGTTACGGATTATGATTGCTGGCATAATGACGGGCAGAGCGAGAGCGTGTCGCTTGAGATGATAATCCAGAATCTGCTGAAGAACGTGGATGTCTCAAAGAGAATAATCAAATCCGTATTACCGAAACTGTCAAAAAAGAGAGCCTGCGTATGCGCGTCCGCTCTCAAAGATTCGATAGTTACACGGCCGGAAGCTATCCCGGTAAAGAAGAAGAAAGAGCTGGAGTTGATAATAGGAAAGTATGTAAAATAATATGGACTACAAGCAGACATTAAATCTACCGAAGACCGATTTTCCGATGAAGGCCGATCTGCCCAACAGAGAACCGAAGTTTATTAAGCATTGGGAGGATATAGGTCTTCCGGGTAAGATCCGAAAGCTTTACAAAGGGAAAGATAAATTCATCCTACATGATGGGCCGCCATACGCCAATGGCAATATACATATGGGCCATGCGCTCAATAAGATCCTGAAGGATATAGTCATCCGTTATAAGACGATGCGCGGATACGATTCGCCTTATGTGCCGGGCTGGGATTGTCACGGCCTTCCGGTAGAGCACCAGCTCTTCAAAGAATTGAAGATGACCAAATACGATATTGATCAGGTTCAGTTCAGATCAAAGGCGCACGACTACGCCATGAAGTACGTGGACATTCAGCGCGAGCAGTTCAAACGCCTGGGCATAATGGGTGAGTGGGCCGATCCGTATCTTACGTTATCGAAGGATTATGAAGCGGCTATCATAAGATCTTTTGGAAAGCTCGTGGAAAAAGGATATATCTACAAAGATCTTAAGCCGGTGAACTGGTGTATCACTTGTGAAACCGCCCTTGCGGAAGCGGAGGTGGAGTACGAAGACAAGACCTCGCCGTCCGTTTATGTTAAGTTTGAATTAAAGGATAAGACATCGTTTGTCATATGGACGACAACGCCCTGGACGCTTCTTGCCAACGTCGCTATAGCCGTCCACCCGGACGAGGATTATCTATACGTTACCGGCAAAAACGACGAAGTTTATATAATGGCAAAGATGCTGGTTGATCCTGCCATGAAAAAAATAGGCATAGAAGAGTTTAAGATATTGAAGACCGTAAAGGGCAAAGAGCTGGAAGGCCTTGATGCCAGACACCCCTTTATCGACAGAATTTCGAAGGTGGTAACGGCAAATTATGTGTCGATGGAGGATGGGACGGGATGCGTTCATACCGCTCCGGGCCACGGCCAGGAAGATTATATAACAGGAAAGAGATATAAGCTGCATACGCTGATGCCGGTTGACCCCAGGGGCAAATTCGATGATACCTGCGGAGAATTCAGCGGCCACCATGTAACAAAGGCGAATAAAGAGATCATTGAGAAACTGAAGTCGCTTGACCGGTTACTGCACGAAGAAGAGGTGACTCACTCATATCCGCACTGCTGGCGCTGCAAGAAGCCTATAATCTTCAGGGCCACGGACCAGTATTTTTTAAAGATAGATCATAACGATCTGCGTAAATCGATGCTGAAGACGATCTCGTCTGACGTTAAATGGATACCGGAAGTGGGTGAGTCGAGAATATCCGCTATGGTCGCCAACAGGCCCGATTGGTGTTTGTCGCGCCAGAGATATTGGGGCGTTCCCATAATAGCTTTCTACTGCAAGGATTGCAAAGAGGTGCTGCTGGATGCCAAGGTCATAGACCATGTTGCTAAGATCGTGGAGTCTGAAGGCGCCGATGCGTGGTTTATCAGGAAAGAAGAAGATCTGATGCCGGCCGGGACCAAGTGCAAAAAATGCGGATCCGGTAACTTTAGAAAAGAGACCGACATCATAGATGTCTGGTTTGACTCGGGCGTGAGCCATCAGGCAGTATTGAAGAAGAGAGAGATCCTGGATTATCCGTGCGAACTTTATCTTGAAGGATCCGACCAGCACAGGGGATGGTTCCAGTCGGCTCTAATAACCGCGATGGGAATAGACGGGAAGGCGCCATACAAACAGGTGCTCACTCACGGTTTTGTCGTGGATGGCCTGGGGAAGAAGATGTCGAAGTCCCTGGGCAACGTAATAACTCCCGAAGAGGTTATGAAGAAGTATGGCGCGGATATATTGAGGCTATGGGTGGCATCTAGCGATTATTCGGAAGATGTCAGGCTATCCGGTGAAATATTGACAAGGCTTGCCGATGCATACAGAAAGATAAGAAACACTTATAAATATCTCCTGAGCAATCTTTACGACTTTGACCCCGAAAAGGATAGAGTTGCCTATAAAGATATGCCGGAATTTGACAGGTGGATACTTCATAAGCTTGCTCTATTGATAAAAGAGACCACGATCAATTACGAGACGTACGCATTTCACAAAGTGTACCGCGATGTGTATAATTTCTGCGTTACCGAAGTCTCATCCATCTACCTGGATGTCATGAAGGACAAGATGTACACGTTCGCGAAGTCATCATTAGAGCGCAGGTCCGGGCAGACGGCCATGTTCGAGGTGCTCGAGGCTCTTCTTAAGCTGATGGCGCCGTTATTGGCTATGACCGCGGATGAGGCATGGGGATATATTAACGTAAAAGGAAAGAGCGATTCGGTCCATCTTGAGTCATGGCCTACCGAGAAGGTCTACAGCGCATGGATAGACGAGAGCCTGGAAAAGAGGTGGAGCGCACTTGTCAGCATGAGGGAAGAGGTCCTGAAGTCATTGGAAGAGAAGCGGTCGGCGGGCGAGATCGGCTCAGGGCTCGAAGCGTCGGTCACGATAACTACGAATGACCCGGACATAAAAAAGATATTGAACGAGAAGAAGGATTTCTTAAGATACCTCTTTATAGTTTCAAATGTTGAACTGAAGGACGGCGAGAGCGCCGTCCTTATAGAGAAGGCCAAAGGCAGCAAATGTTCCAGATGCTGGAACTACAGCACGGAAGTAGGCTCGCATAAGGATCATCCAACCCTTTGCGAAAGATGCGTTAAGAACATCTAAAAAGAAAAGGAGAACATCCGGTATGAAAAAAGTAAAAAGGACAGCGAAGCGGAAAGTTGTTAAAAGGGCGAAGGCTAAAAAGGTAAAAGTGCAGGCCAAGCTCAAAAAGATAAAGATCAAGAGATTGCCAAAGAAGGCTCTAAATAAGTACAGGGCCCTTCTGGTAAAAGAGCGCGAGAAGATAGGTGGAGGTATAAACCATATAGCGCAGGAATCCCTTAAGACCTCGCAAAGAGAGTCGAGCGGTGATCTTTCCGGGTATTCTTTTCATATGGCAGACGTTGCAAGCGATAATTACGAAGTAGAATTTTCTCTCGGCAGGGCCAGCGATGAACAGAATATACTCTATACGATCGATGAAGCGCTGAAGAGGGTGGAAGAAGGCACTTACGGAAGCTGTACCCAGTGCGGAAAGCAGATACCTAAGAGGCGTCTTGATGCGCTGCCGCATACGGAGCTCTGCATAGCGTGTCAGTCCAAGACTGAAAGTAAATGATACTCAAGTTACTTTCGGTATCTTCGCTTGTTGTTATAATCGACAGGCTGACAAAGTATATTTTATTCAGGAACCTGTCTGAAGGTGAGTCGGTCAGATTGATCCCGGGCCTGTTCCATATAACATTGGTACTGAACACCGGGGTGGCATTTGGACTTTTTAAGGGAAAGAGCCTCTTCTTCACTGTAACCTCAGCCCTCGTAATGGTCCTCATAGGTATCTACATATGGCGCGTCGGATGTAAGGACCTGCTGACATTGACCGCTCTTGGCCTTATACTGGGAGGCGCGGCCGGTAACTTAATAGACAGAGTTCTTTTTGGCTATGTAATAGATTTTTTGGATTTTAGGATCTGGCCGGTATTCAATATCGCTGACGCGTCTATCACTATAGGCGCCTTTATCTTAGCCATAAGGTTGATATTCGATAAAAGATGCTCTACGACATAGGTTTTCTAATATTTTCCATCATATATCTGCCTGCCCTGATATTTAAAGGGAAGCTGCACAGGGAATTTCCCGAAAGGTTCGGCAGGTATGACCCGGCCAAAGAGAGGATGCTTCTCTCCGGGAGAGACCGTATATGGATACAGGCCGTCAGCGTCGGCGAGGTGGCCGTGTGCAGAAGCCTTATACCTCTCCTAAAAGAAAAATTTCCGGCGTATGATATAGTGGTCTCTACAATAACGAAAGCCGGCAACGACCTCGCGAAGAAGCTATTTTCAAAAGATGCCGTGATAATATATTTTCCGCTAGACTTCGGTTTTACCGTTAGAAGAGCCGTAAAATATATTAAACCCAGTCTATATATCATGATAGAGACGGAGATCTGGCCCAACCTTCTTAAGGAGCTTTCGGCGAATTCTATTCCCTCAGTGATGATAAACGGCAGGATCTCCGACCGCTCTATAGGTAAATACAGGCTAGCTAAGCCTTTTTTAAAGAACGTACTCTCCAAAATAAGCGCGTTCTGCATGCAGGACGCTATCGATGCCGAAAGAGTGATCTCTCTTGGCGCGCCTCCCGACAGGGTGAAAGTTACGGGAAATATGAAATTTGACTTAATAGCCCCCGCCAATATCGGAGCCCCGGATGCCGTGCGCCGATCTCTGGGGATTAATGAGGAAGACCTGCTGCTGGTAGCGGGTAGCACTCACGAGGGCGAAGAAGAGGTGCTCATTGAAGCCTTTAAAGAACTTGTTATCGATTTCCCTAAACTTAGATTGCTGATCGCTCCGCGTCACATCGACCGTGTAAGCGGGATCGAGAAGGCCATAAGTAGATCCGGCCTCGGATCAGCAAGAGTCTCAGGACTTAACGAATCACGAATCACGAACGACGAACGACGAATAATGATCCTCGACACGATAGGGCATCTTAATGAAGCATATTCAGTTGCCACAGCGGTATTTGTAGGCGGAAGCCTCGTCAGACATGGGGGGCAGAATCCCCTTGAGCCAGCCGTCCTCGGGAGGGCTATGCTCTTCGGGCCTCACATGTTCAATTTTAAGTACATAACGAAAGCTTTATTAAAAGAGGGCGCTGCTTTGCAGGTGGCCGATAAGGAAGATCTGGTAAAAAATTTAAAGATGATATTCAGAGAGCCCCTGAAGAGGTCCTCGCTCGGAGGGAATGCAAAGAGAGTGATAGAAGAGAACCGCGGCGCGACAAAAAAGAATTTAGAAAAAATAAGCGAAATACTAAGATGACAGATTTACTATATTCCCTGATGACCGATAAGATAAAGAGCGCGATATTTTTACCGCTCAAGTTTGTGCTTTACCTGATTTCATTGATATACGGGTTGGTCATTCTTTTAAGGAGATTGCTGTACAAACTGCATATATTCAAGACCCGTAAAGCGCCGCTTAAAGTTATAAGCGTCGGCAACGTTACGCTCGGCGGCACCGGGAAGACACCATTCACGATATTGCTGGCAAAGATACTGGAAGAGGAGCTAAAGAGGAACGTATGCGTGCTCATCCGCGGCTACGGGTGGGACGAGCAGGAGATGCTTAAGCGAAATCTTGCCGATGTGCCGGTCCTGGTAGGACAGGACAGGTTCCGGTCGTCGAATAAAGCGGTGAGGCTTTATGGAAGCGACACGGCTGTACTCGATGACGGTTTTCAGCACTGGGAGCTGGCCAGGGACCTGGATATAGTGCTGGTAGATTCGCGTAATCCATTCGGCAATGGCCATCTCTTTCCCCGCGGTGTATTGCGCGAATCAAAGAGATCTCTAGGTAGGGCGGACGTTATAGTCTTAACGAAGAATAACGGCTCGGTCACCGGGATTGAAAACGTCAGGAAAGAGATAAGTGCTATAAATAGGAGCGCCATAGTCCTGGAAGCTGTGCATGCGCCGAAGCATCTCTATGAGGGTAGGGCCAGGCGGGTCCACGATCTGTCGACTATCAGGGGCAAGAGAGTTATCCTGCTTTCCAGTATAGGCGATCCGTTATATTTTGAGGAGACGGTAAAGGGGCTGGGATCCGAAGTGATCGAGCACATTAAATTTCCGGATCATCACGATTATAGAAAGAGAGACATAGAGAGAGTTACGGCAAGATGTAATGATAAACAGTTTGATCTCATAATCACAACCGAAAAAGATATAGTTAAACTGAACCGCCTGGGGCTTTTTATCGGATCGTACAAGGTCTTGACGCTGGCGGTAGAGATGCAGATATTGTCAGGGAGGGAGAGATTCATTGATAGACTACATAGCCTCTATACTCGCTAGAGGGCTGAACATAATTTTTCACATCATTCCCATAGAGATCGATCTATGGATAGGCAGATCGTTTGGCAACCTGGCGTTCGCTTTCAACAAGAAGAGGCGCCTTATAGCCTACGCCAATCTTAAGGCCGCTTTCGCAAAAGAGAAGAGCCCTGAAGCGCTGCGCGCCATTACCAAAGATGTTTATGTGAACCTGGTACAGACCTTTTCCGAGATAGCGAGCCTTACCAAAGTGAGTAAGGATTATGTAAATAAATATATAGAAGTGGTAAATATGGAGCGGATCGAGAATGCGGCTAAGTCCGATAGGGGGACCATGCTTCTCACCGCCCATTTCGGCGACTGGGAGCTTTCCAGCCTCGTGAGCGCCATGAAGGGTTTCCCCATAACGGTACTGGCGCGGGAACAGAAGATGAAGCATTTAAACGAGTTGCTGAACCGCCTCCGGGAGTCCAAAGGGTGTAAGGTCGTCAGAAAGGGGATGTCGACAAAAAATATTTTAAGAGAGCTTTACAGGAAGAATATGGTAGGCATATTATCCGATCAGGATGCGGGCAAGAAAGGAACGTTCGTGAATTTCTTTGGACGCCCGACATCGGCGCATATAGGGCCTTTTGAAATAGCGAAACATACCGATTCCTTAATACTACCCAACTTCATAGTGCGCACTAAAGGGCCGTTCCATAAATTATATCTCGAGGAGTATATCGATGTCAGGCATTCTGAAGGTAAAGAGGCCCTGGCGGACGGTCTCCAGAAATATATGTCGCTTCTAGAAAAATATATAAGAATGTATCCGGCGCAGTGGCTGTGGCTGCATAAAAGATGGAAGTCTACGCCTAAGAGGACGGTTCTCGTGCTCAACGACGGAAAGGCCGGGCACCTCAACCAATCGCTTAGCGTTGCGCGCCAGATACAGCGGGCCAGAGCTACCCAGAATTACGGGCCGGAGGATACCGACATAGTGGTTGTGGATGTAAAATACAAGGGCAAATTTTTTAGGGCTCTTCTGACCTTTGGGTCGATATTCGCATCGTGGAGGTGCCACGGCCGCATGAGGCTCATGAAGGCCTGTCTTGATAACGATTCTTATGAAAAACTCATGAAGACATACGCCGAGTTTATCGTCTCCTGCGGCTCCGGCCTGGCGCCGGTGAATATATTCATGTCCAAGGAGAATAACGCCAAAAATGTGGTGGTGATGGACCCGGCCATTCCGTTTGGCCTGAAAAAGTTCAGCTTCGTCATTGCGCCGAAGCACGACAATATAAAGAAGGGTAAGAGTATAATCACGACAACGCTTGCGCCGAATCTGGTTGATATTAAAACGATGGAAGAGGCGGGCGAGAGGCTTAAAAGAAGTACAGGCATCACGAAGAATAATGTCATCGGTCTTTTGATAGGGGGCGACAACCCCGAATTTACGCTTTCAAATGATCTGTTAGATAAGGTCCTGGCCGACCTGCTTAAGATATGCGGATCTAATGATGCTGATCTGCTTGTCACGACTTCCAGGCGTACAAATAAAGCGCAAGAATCCATCATAAAGGCAGCATTGCAGAAAAATACGAGATGTAAGCTCCTTGTGATCGCAAATGAGAATAACCCGGAAGGAACACTATCCGGGATCCTGGCGTTGAGCAGAGTAGTCATCGTTTCCGGCGAATCGATATCTATGGTATCGGAGGCGGTGAGCTCCGGCAAGAAGACGGTAGTCTTCAGTCTCGATAAGAAAAGAAGCGCCATGACCAAACACGAGCGTGCCCTGGAAAATCTTGCGGAAGAAGGCTACGTGACTATCGCCAGGTCGGGAGAGCTGATCTCGCTCGTGGGCCGAGCGCTTAAAGACTCTTCACCCGCGAAGAGAATTGATGATACGGAGAAGATATACGAAGCTATGAGGGCGTTGATATAGATACTATGAATATATTACAGATACTACCATCGCTGGATGTGGGCGGGGTCGAGACGGGGACGATCGACCTGGCGCGGTACCTTGCGCAGAAAGGCCACAAGGCGATCGTTATCTCCGGAGGCGGAAGGCTTGTTAAAGAGCTCGACAAGATCGGCGCGCGCCACTATACATTGCCGGTGGGTAAGAAATCTCTATTCGGCGTGATAAAGATGGTCAGACAAGTCTGCGATATTATACGTAACGAAGATATAGATATAGTGCATGTCCGTTCGCGCGTTCCCGCCCTGACGGCCTATATAGCGTGCAAGATCACCAACCGGGTTTTTTTAACTACCGCTCATGGTTATTACAAGAAACATCATCTTAGCAAGGTGATGGGCTGGGGCAGGTTCGTCATAGTGCCATCGCACATAATAGCCAAGCATATGGTCTCCGACTTCGGCGTGCCATACGACAGGATCCGTTTCATACCGCGCGGCGTAGATCTGTCAAGGTTTAAGTTCAGGTCTCCCGGGACGTATCATTCTAAAGTATTTACGGTCGGCATGGTATCGAGGATAACCCCGTTAAAAGGGCATTCCTTCTTTATAAAAGCCGTGGCTCTTCTTCGCAAGAATATCCCGAACCTGAAAGTCGTCATAGTCGGCAGCGCGGCCAAGGATAAATATATGGGTGACCTAGAAATGCTTACCAAAAGGCTTGGCCTCACCAAGACCGTGGAGTTCTTAAGCGCCCGGGAGGATGTGCCTTCGATAATGCACTCTCTCGATTGTCTGGTGTCGGCTACGATAACGCCGGAAGCCTTCGGCAGAGCGATCGTTGAGGCGCAGGCCTCCGGAGTCGCCGTGGTATCCACCAGGGTGGGCGGGGTCGTAGATATAATAGAGGACGAAAAGAACGGCCTCTTCTGTAATGCCCAGGATCCGAAAGATATGGCAGACAAGATACTGAAGCTCTATCGGGATAAGGACCTCCGCGATAAGCTGGTCACGGATGGCAGGAGAAGAGTCGAGGAGAATTTCAGCCTTGACACTATGATGACTAAGACGCTGGCCGTATACGAAGAGGCGTTGAAGGCGGTCAATATACTCGTCATAAAGATGAGCGCCATAGGAGACGTCATATTGAGCGTCCCGTCATTAAGAGCTATAAGGTCTAAGTTCAAAGATGCCCACATCAAAGTGCTTGTGGGGTTGCAGGCCCGGGACGTTCTGGACGGGTGCCCATACATAAACGGCAAGATAGTATGCGATTTTAACGGTAAGGATAGAGGGCTATCCGGACTTTGGAAGATAGGGGCGGGTCTCAGGAAGCAATGTTTCGATATAGCGATAGACCTTCAGAATAATAAGAAGAGCCACATCCTCTCTTTCTTAAGTATGGCGCCGTTGAGGTACGGTTACGATAACGGCAAGTTCTCGTTTCTTCTGAATAACGGGATCAAGGATGATGCGCCCTACCTGGATCCGATAGAGCATCAATTCAGGGTATTGAAATCGGCAGGCGTAAAGCCGGCCGATAAGCGCCTTGAGCTTTGGCCATCGCCGTCGGATGCCGAAAGAATAGACGCCCTCTTTCAGGAGAACTGGATAAAGCCTTCTCACAGCCTTATAGGTATAAATGTGAGGGCATCGTCACGCTGGAATTCGAAGAACTGGCCGGCAAAGCGCATAGCCGAGCTTTGCGACAAGCTTGCGAAAGAACTCAATATGCGCGTAGTCCTTACCGGAACTAAAGAAGACGCTCTATACATAGGAAAGATAAAGGGCCTGACGGCTTCAAAGCCGGTGGTGGCGGCCGGAAGGACGGCCGTTATGGAGCTGGCCAGCCTGATAAAGAAGTGCAAAGCGTATATAACGCCTGATTCCGCGCCCATGCATATCGCCTCGGCGCTCGGCACGCCTTTCATTGCGCTCTTCGGCCCGACCGATCCCGTAAGGCATGTGGCGCCTTCGAAAGATCATATCGTCATAAAGAAGGACCTGAAGTGCAGCCCATGCTATAACCCGAACTGTTCGAAGGGTTACAAATGCATGAACAGCATAGAGGTTGAAGAGGTATTCACCGCAGTAAAAAATATTTTATCCAAAAGCGAAGGGTCATTATGAGAATACTACATGTAAATACGCATATGAATATAGGAGGTATAGGGCAGTACATAGTATCGCTTGCAAAGGCGCTTAAGCAAAAGAAGGTAGAATGTTTTGTAGCGTCAAGCGGTGGTGAACTTGAGGCTGAGCTTGTCAGGTTGGATATCAGGCATATCCGTCTGGATATGAAGACAAAATTCGAGTTCGGGCCGAAGGTATTCCGTTCAGGCCAACGGTTGGCCAGGATAATAGAGGATAATAAGATCGACCTGATCCACGCGCATACAAGAGTCTCGCAGGTCGCATCGTATCTTGCGTCGCGCCGCACGGGCATTCCTTACGTGGCTACTTGTCACGGATATTTCAACGCGAAGCTTTCGAGAAGATTATTCGATACCTGGGGAGAGAAGGTCATAGCTATAAGCGAAGCCGTCCGCGCCCATCTGGAAAAAGATTTTAAAGTCGATCCAAAGAGGATAGAGGTGATATATAACGGCATCGACCTGCAACGATTCTCCAATGTCTATTCCGCGGACCAGATAGCGAGAGCAAGAAGATCTCTGGGCATTCAGCGCGGGAACGTGATCGGGACGATGGGCCGTCTCTCTTCGATAAAGGGACAGAAGTTCCTGGTGGAAGCCATGAAAGAGATAGTCTCTAAATCGAAGGATACGCACTGCCTGATGATAGGAAGCGGGCGTGAAGAGGCCGCCTTAATTGACCAATCCAGAGCTCTCGGCCTGGAAGACCGTGTCATCTTCACCGGCGCCGCCTATATGGACATACCTCTCTATCTGGCCTGCATGGACATATTCGTATTACCTTCTATAGAGGAAGGGCTGGGGCTCGCTCTTCTTGAGGCGATGAGCCTCGGCAGGCCATGCGTGGCTTCGGCCACCGGCGGGATAAAGGATATAATAAATGACGGAGTGAATGGTATCCTTACGCCTGTAGGGGATAGCCATGCAATAGCGAAAGCCGTACTGAAGATATTGAGCGATAAGGAGCTCGCAAAAGATATCTCCAAGAGCGCGAGGGATTTCGTAAGGGGCAGATTTTCTATCGAGGCCATGGCGGATAATATGATCGATCTATACAAAAGGGCGATCCGTGCGAAACTTTAAGAAGATACTTGCCGCATCTGCGGCCCTGTTCATCATAGTGCTCATAGCCTTCTTTTCCTACGTAGGATCAAGATCAGCCTCGGTCGTGCCGATATTGATGTACCATTCTTTTCAGGCCGAAGAAGATAAGTCGACGCCTTATATCTCGGTCGGGATATTCACCGGCCAGATGGAATTTTTAGCAAAGAACCGTTATAACGTCGTGGGGCCGGATAAGATCATAGCGTACATGACCGGGATCGAGAAGATGCCGGCGAAGACCGTAGCTATCACCGCGGATGACGGATATTATAATTTTTATAAAAACGCCTATCCGATATTAAAAAAGTATAATCTTCCCGCGACCATTTTTATGGCTACCGATAAGATCGGGACGAAAGGCTATTTAGGCTGGAAGGAGCTTCGCGAGATGTCGGATTCCGGCCTTATAACAGTGGGCAGTCATACAAGGACACACCCCTGGATGCCATCCGTGTCTGTAGACGAAGGTAAGCTTTGGGACGAGCTGGCAGGCTCCAAGGAGATCTTGGAAAAGGGATTGGGTAAGAGGGTAGATTATATATGCTATCCGAACGGCGGATTTAATGATTTGACCAAAGAGACGGCAAAGAGAGCGGGTTATAAAGGGGCTTTTACGACCAATCCGGCCAAGAAGAGCGCCATAAACGATATCTACGCTATAAGGCGCATAAAGATGTCGTCAAAATCCGCAAGCCCCTTAATCCTGCGGGGCAAGATCTCGAGATATTATACGTGGTTCAAGGAGCGCAGATGATGAAGAGTTCAGG
>JAPLMH010000025.1 GCA_026387135.1 Candidatus Omnitrophota bacterium
TTCACTATGATATAGTATTCCTTTAAGTCGACCTTCTCTATGGCTCCTTTGATCGTGTCGGCGTAACAGTTGCCAACCGTGCATAGGAAAATTAAAATAACTAAAAACGAAATTTTGCTATACTCGTTCATATGGTTCGAAGAACTTTTTGTACTCGTCGAGCGCATATCTGTCTGTCATGCCCGCGATATAATCGCAGACGACCTGGTGCTTATCCTCTTTCTTCAGACGGTTGTGAGTCGACGGCGGAAGCTGCTCAGGCTTGTCGAGATATACATTATACAGAGAGGTGATGAATCTGTAGGCTTTGTTGGACATCCTGGCGACCCTGTAGTGCTGGTATAGATTATCTTGCAGGAACTTCCGCATCGGTTTACGCATATTCGCGGCCTCTTTGGAGAAAGAGACGAGCCTTACGGGAAGTTTCAATACGTCCTGTTGTTTGCGGATCTTGAAGCGCTTGATATTATTTTCGGTCTGCGTCAGCACATCCGTAACCTGATCATTGATTATAGAGCGGATTATCTGATACTTGCGTACCTCATCCTTTATGCCGGGATAGGCCTTACGGATCTGTCTGTCTTTTTTGGTCCAAACCGGGATAGCCTTGAGATCCTCCTCTTTTATGAGCTTGCTCATTATTCCATCGTCAAGATCATGATTATCGTAAGCTATCTCATCGGCGATATCGACTACCTGTATCTCCAGTAATGGCGAAGCCGTAGACTCGAACGGCACTATCGGCCTGGGCAGGTCATATGCGGTGGAATGTTTTATAATGCCTTCGCGCACCTCGTAGGTGAGATTCAACCCGGGAAAGTCGGGATAGCGCTCTTCCAGATAGTCGACCACCCTTAACCCATGCGCGTTATGATCGAATCCCCCGTAATCTTTCATAAGCTCATGGAGAGCGTCTTCGCCCGAATGGCCGAACGGCGTATGGCCCACATCGTGCGCCAACGATATCGCCTCTACAAGATCTTCGTTCAGACTCAAAGCCCTCGCTATCGACCTGGCTATCTGAGCGACTTCGAGCGTATGAGTGAGTCGGGTCCTGTAGTAATCTCCTTCATGGTTCACGAAGACTTGTGTCTTATACTCCAGCTTTCTGAAGGCGGTGGAATATATTATCCTGTCCCTATCGCGCTGATAGCAGGACCTGTAGTTATGCTCACTCTCTTTATAATGCCGTCCTCTGGAGCGTTTGCTCTTCTGCGCGTATGGCGCGAGTAAGCCTTCCCTCTTTTCAAAATCCACACGTTTAAGCATATATTATTTTGACCTGTAAATTTTGTACATCACATCCAGCGATTCAGATATCACCTTGCTGCCGCAGGCCGCCGGCATAAAGTTCGTATCGCCCGTCCATCTGGGCACCACATGAATATGTACATGGCCTGCAAAGCCAGCTCCTGCCACCTTGCCCACGTTAAGCCCTATGTTGTAGCCGTGAGGCTTGAGCTTCTTATCAAGGACCTTCTTGGTCTTCACGACCAGGTCCATCAGGTCCTTCAGCTCCCTGGGCTTCAGATATTCCAGGCTCTTTACGTGCCTGAGAGGCGCCACCATAACATGGCCGTTATTGTAAGGGTAGATATTCAGCATTGAAAACGAGTCCTTTGTCTTCTCCAGCACGTACTCTTTAGGGTTGCAGAATATGCATCTCTTCTTTTTGCGCGAATATATGTATTTGCTTCTCCATGGGGCCCAAAGTAGAGGCGTCTTATCTTTCATTCTCTAGCCTTGCTTTAGCGTCCTCAAAGAACGGTTGCGCGAATTCACTCTTCCAGGTCTTCTCTTCGAACGACCGCTCTCCGACCGTCTTAAGGAATTTTTTGAACTCTTCGGCGTAACTGCCGTAAATATGAAAACTGTCGCTTATATCTACGTATCTTCCTACTATCACCTCTTTTTTTATTCTCTTAGATATCTCTTGGGCTATCATGGCCTGAAGGTCCGTGAGCGCGAATATGTTCATGAAACTCGCCTTGTATCCGTCGCGCGATCTCCAATGCGTATTCATGTTCAACGATAATTTCCCATCGCTCCGTTCCACCAACCTGCACCATATCCTTTGTAGGCACGGAGGGTCGTCTGTGAACGGGTCCATGCCCGGGTTCCATGTTATAGCCTGTGCGCGTCGCGAATAAGGGGTCTCGGATAATTTCTCTATGATATCTTCTATCTGGTTTACGGTCTTGCCTTCTATATTAAAACCGAACATCCTCTGATGATATGTATATGTCCATTTACCTTCTTCGGGCTTGATCCAATGGTCATGAATACCCAAGACCACTTCCTGCCTGTAGACTTCCAGGTCTTCCAGGCCTCCGGGAAACGCCCTATGTATACGCGGTTCCGCCATCGGCTCATCGACCGCCATTATCATAGTGCAGTCTTTGCTCGATGGGTCCAAAGGCTTGTCATATTCTGTCTTTATCGATAGCCCATCCTTCCACGTAGCTATGACCGCCTTCTCCCATACCTCCGGAAGCGTCCTGCCCTCTATCTTTATTACCGGTATATCCTGCATATTCTTTTTTTAGCCTTCCACTAACTGATCTCTATGATCGTGCCTTCCACTTTTTTATCCGTGACTTCAAGAATACCGTAGGAGTTCTTCGACGCGAATATCTTGTCTGTAGGGCTCCCCGGATTAAAATAGAGCACGCCGTCCTTCTTTATATTCATAGCCGCGTGAGAATGGCCGAATACAAGGACATCGATCTTGTCGAACTCTCTTCGCACCGTAGGCATTATTTCAGACGGAGCTCCATAGCCGTGTATCAGACCTATCTTGAATTTTCCTATATTAATGATCTCTTTGGGGTTTAAAGTCATGCATAGTTCCTTGGAGTCCATATTTCCACGGACGGCCCTGGTCTCTTTCAGGGACTTAAGTTTTTCAAGTACGCCCGCATCTATAAGGTCCCCGGCATGGAATATCATATCCACGCCCTCTATCGCTTCATATATCTCTTTTGGCAGGTCCTGCGCCGCGACCGGAATATGCGTGTCTGAAAGTACCAGTATCTTCAAAATGCCACCATTCTGACCTTGTCGTAGAAGCCGAGAAGCCCATTGATCATGGCCAGGTCCCATATCGATATCTTGAGCTCCTTGGCCAGAAGCTTGGCGTTCTCGTCTATTCCCCTCAGAGGTATGATCATCTTATTCGCTATCTTATAGTCGGAAGCTTTTATATCTTTTATGTAATCTATGATATCATTCTCCCTGACGGGTTCCTCATAAGCCTGGACCAACCATGAACTTCCTCTGAAGGTGGCGGCTATGAAACGTTTCTGTCCGGCAGACTCTTTTACTTCGACCTTCGTGAAATGCGGAAGCTTGATATTCCTGGCATCTATCTGGACTAGCTCGTTGTAGAATGCATTGAAGAGCTGCGCTATCTTGGCGGTGGCATCCTTTTGCGATTCGGTTAAAAAATTCGAAATATACTC
>JAPLMH010000146.1 GCA_026387135.1 Candidatus Omnitrophota bacterium
TTCGCCGCCTGAGAAAGCAGCATCACAGCGATAAGATTTATCTGCGGGAACATTATCACTCCGGCGCCCAAGACTATCAATGCCGTAAATAAGAAATAAAATTGCGGCGCCTCTTTCAGTCGTTTGTCTACGCCGGTCTCCCAGCCAAGTCCCTCGCATACCGAATAGGCCGTTGCAAGCGGCAATATCATGGCAGAGAAGACGGAAGCGTTTAAAAGCCCGAAAGCGAATAATGTCGAGCAATACTTTCCGGCCAATGGCTCAAGCGCTAAAGCCGCGTCCTTGGCCGTCTCTATCCTTATCCCGTTCTTAAAGAGCGTCGCCGCGCAGGATATGACTATGAACATCGCCACCACGCTCACTACTATTCCTCCTATTATCACATCGAGTCTGGCGTATTTATAATCTTTTATGCTTATACCCTTCTCAACCACGGAAGATTGCTGATAGAACTGCATCCATGGCGCTATGGTCGTCCCTATTATTCCCATCAGCATGAGTATGTAGGCTTTATCGAATGTAAATTCCGGATGTACAGTCTCCTTTGCCACCATCTTCCATGATGGATGAACGAGAAATCCCGTAGCAATATATGCCACGTAAAAGAGGCAGGCAAAAAGAAATATCTTTTCTACCGATTTATATGTGCCCTTGACAACTATCCACCATATTATCACGGCGGATATAGGCAGTGAAATATAGCGCGATATGCCGAAGATCTCGCAGCTTGCCGCTATTCCGGAAAACTCCGATATCGTATTTGTGAAATTCGATAATAGAAAGGCCGCCATCGCCCAGAAGGTGATCTTTACCCCGAACTTCTCTCTTATAAGATCCGCGAGCCCCTTGCCTGTCACCACTCCCATCCTCGAACACATCTCCTGGATTATTATCAGGGCAAGTATCATGGGGACAAATATCCAAAGCGTGGAGTATCCGAAATGCGCTCCTGCCACAGAATACGTGGTAATGCCGCCTGCATCGTTATCTACGTTGGCGGTTATAATACCGGGGCCCATCACGCTTAAGAATATAAGCAGGCTCTTCCAGTGGCTCGGTTTTCTTATTGCGTCCTGACTATCCATAACAGGTTATAATCCCTTTGCCTTGCGCGGACGCTTTCTCCAGGCTATCGCTACAACCTGGCTCAATATATCGTCCATAGTTATTATCCCATGCAGAATCTTATTCTCATCCACTACAGGAATGGCGGATATCTTATATTTATCCATCAGGAAAGCCACTTCCTTAACGCTATCATGTAGATGCACGTAAATGGGGGTCGGAACTCTCGTCTTTAGGACAGGGTCCTGGGGATCCGCGACGAGCAGCGTCCGTATGGTCGTCACGCCCTGCAGCTTATGCTTATCGTCCACTACGTATATATAGGGTACGGTATCGACTTCACGGGTCTTATTCTTGATATAGTCTATGGCGGCGTCTATAGCCATGGTATCGGGCATAGATACAAACTCCGTGGTCATCAGCCCTCCTGCCGAGTCGCTGGAGTAGCCTAGGAGCGTAGATAGCTTCTTTGCCCTGTCCGACTCCATGAGAGTGAGTATATTCTCCACGGTTCCCCGGGGAAGATTGGAAAGCAGGTCCGTCGCTTCATCCGATGACATGCTGGTGACGATCGATGCGGCTTCTTTCTTGTCAAGTTCCTTCAGTATGGCTTTTTGATCATCAAATTCGAGATTTTCGAATATCTTAGCCTTGGTCTTCATATCCAGGGCTTTAAAGAGGGCCATGCGCTGGTTCATATTGAGATCGAACATGATCTCACCCAGGTCGGCGGCCGGGATACCCTGAAGCTGTTTTTGTGATACGGATAGTTTCATGGTCATGCTGGCAGGATTTATAGCTACAGGCTGGATGAACTTCCAGGATACTATATCATCTCTCTTTATAAGAAAGCCGAGCGTCTTTTCCCACCCTAATCGGCGTAAGAGCCCTCGTAAGCCTATGTCCACATGGGCCACCATAAGCTCACGGTCTATCCTTAAAAGATGTATATCATTAACGCGGATGACCTTGTGATTGAAAGTGTCGACCACCTGCTGATCGAGTATATCGCGGCGCAGAAGAAATTCGTAATCTTTCGGAGCCGGTCCGAATTTAACCTCATCCGATCTAATATTTAATACCACTTCTCCATCTATTTCTAAAACATTCGAGAAAGGAACGCTCGCATAGCGTCTCTTTATAAAACCTTTGGATATTATGAGCTCATCCGATTTAGGATAGACTTCGCTCGTCTTCGCTGAGATGTCCCAGAGCTTTCCAACGAACTTGCGCTCACTATCGAGCACGTCCTTCCCTAAAAGGCTTGAGAAGTTCAGGAACATTGCTGCGGCTTTAATTTTTGCTTCTTCCAAATTTGAGATCGGCATAAACATTATTATAGCCCTCAAAAAGAAATAATCAAAGCTAAAAAATTAAATTTTACCCGATTTTTTCTCTTGTCCAATTTAGCAGATGTGTTAGACTAGACTAAAGACACCCCCACCATAGCAAAAAGCCCATTTTTTCGCAAGAGCTAATACTTTAGCTCTATAACCTTCTCCCTTTCGCGCGTATCA
>JAPLMH010000068.1 GCA_026387135.1 Candidatus Omnitrophota bacterium
CACTGCGGTTGCGCAATTCATTACCGCATTGAAAAAGACCGGCGAATCAGTATAAAAAAATATGCCCGCTTCGCAGATCTTGGGCCCCATATCACCCAACTGGACTCACCTGCGACGCCGGGCATGTTTTTTAAATTTGTCTTGATTTCTGACGGCCGTGTGACTATAATCGAGTAACTTATGGCAGATGAGTATGCGTAAAATAACTCTTGTTTTAGTGGGCATAACGGCGCTACTGTTTACCAGCGTTTGTAGCGATTGCGCTAATGCGGCCGGGTTCAAGAGCGAAGATGAGCTTGTCGATGAGACCAGGGAAAATGTTGAAAAACACTTGAATGATAAGTGGCAGGCGCCTAAGCCGACCATGATCGCGCCCGTACCGGTACCGGTGGTCGAAGATAAACCCGCACTAATAGAAACGCCAACCGTGGAAACGCCAACCGTGGAAACGCCAGCTGTAGAGACGCCCGTCGCAACGGAGTAGCCATGTTCAAAAAAAATATCTGTATTACAGTGACCGCTTTATTATTGACTGCATTTACGCCCATCAGTTATTCGGCGGCGATGAATTCGAGCCCCGACGATCTCATAATAGCGGATTTCAATACAGGATCGTTGGACAAAGGCCTCTCATCCAACGCCGTGGGTTGTAAAGGATCTTTTGATAGCGCCAACAGGCACGGCGATGCCGGGTTTGCGATGAAGCTCAAATACAGCGTAGATTCCAAGACCCCGGCGTATAACGAATACAGGATCGCGCTCCCCAATCTAGACGCCTCAAAATATAATAGCGTATCCTTTTGGGTGAAGGGTAACCCGAAAGAGGGCCACACAACCATATTCAAGGTTATGCTTGAAAATGCCGCCGGTCAGATAGGCCACTATTATGTGACCAATGTATCCGATCAATGGCAGGAGGCCGTTATGCCTTTATCGGAATTTAAAGGGATAACGGATCTGTCAAATCTTACGAGTCTTGTCATAGTCTTTGAGGATAAGATAGTTTCGGATAAGACGGGCGCTATCTACATAGACGATATCAGGTTTACCGGGAAGAAGAGATAAGTCAGCTTTTTAACACATGTCAGCATCTGCTTTTTGTCACGCCTAATCAAATACCGCTATAATAATTGTAACCGCTTGTAAACACTGATGTTTAAGTAATGTTAGGACATAAAAAAGCTAACCATACCTTATTGACACTATAGTATGAATATGTTATACTACAAATGTAATATAAACAAAAAGTAAGTTCTTAACATAACACTTAAGAGGGCAATATCGAAATGTTTATCCGGCAGGGACGGAGAGGATCGATCAATATTTGGCTGCGCTGCATGGCCGCCGTCCTAATAGTTTGTTTTATAAACCAGGATCTGGTTTGGGCGCAGGAAGGAACTCCCGTTTGGTCTAAAGGACAGAACGGGAATTTTGCTGTCAAGCCCCTGGCGACCACGCCACAGGGTGGCATATCCATTCCAAAGGACGTTGCCGTAACAAAAGAAGTCTACAAATCCACTAACGGCGATGACCGCACGATCATAAACATCCAGGACGCCCACTCATCGTTAGCCGCGCAGGAATCGATAGTATCCATCCTTGATTCATTAGTAACAAATTATGACATGCAGCTGGTAGCCATAGAAGGCTCCGCCGGCTACGTAGACACGTCGTTATTAAAGACATTCCCCGATGAGTCCATCCGCAAAAACACCGCCAAATACCTGATGAAGAAGGGCAAGATGTCTGCAGGCGAATTCCTCTCGGTAACATCGGATAAGAATATCGCCCTATACGGCATAGAAGACAAGGGGCTATATACAGAGAACGTCGAAGAGTTCAAAAGAGTATTCGAGATCCAGGGGTCCACCGCCAAGGATATCGCCAACCTGATCTCCGCCCTGGATGGCCTGAAGGAGAGGATATACTCGGACGACTTGAAAGCCCTGGACAAGAACTCGGTGCTGCACAAAGACGGCAAGATCACTTTTACGGATAGATGGAACCTGATAAATTCGCTCGGCGCGAAACTGGGCATTCGGCATCAGATGTACGAGAATCTCGCCAAACTGGTGGAATCGCTCAAGCTGGAAAAGGGGATAGATTTCGCCAAGGCCAATAAAGAGCGCGATGCCCTCATAGATATTTTAAGCAAGAAGATGGCAAAGCAGGATCTCGAGCAGTTGGTCCTGAAGAGTCTGTCGTTCAAGACGAATAAGATCTCCCAGGGCGAGTACTATATATTCCTGCAGGAACTTGCTCAGCGATATGGCGTTGAGCCTGAGCCATACAAGACGCTTATCAAATATACCGAATATATCACGCTCTATGAATCGATAGACCTTCTGGAGATATTCGAAGAGGTGAGGAAGTTCGAAGATTCCATAAAAGAGAAGATATTCACCGATGACTACCAGAGGAAGCTGCGCGACCTGTCGAGGTTCGCGGAGCTCGTGAAGGGCCTGTACGAACTGAAGCTTACCAATGGCGACCTCTCCGAGATGATGCGGGATACGGAGAAGATCTCCGCCAAATCTACGGCCGCCTTCATAAAAGACGCGTCGCTCAAATACGGCGTGGCGATAGAGGGCAATTACGACCTCGGCAAGATATTCGAAAATATCCCGGCCGCGCTATCTTTCTACAAGACCGCCGAAGATAGAAATTCCGCGATGCTCGCCAATACGATAAACAGGATGCAGAAGGACGGCCAGAGAGTGGCCGCGCTGATCACCGGTGGCTACCACACCAAGGGCATGACCGAACTATTGAAGCAGAAAGAGACCTCCTACATCGTCATCCTCCCGAAATTCGACGCGTCCAAAGGCGATCGTCCTTACGTGGCGATCCTCACGAATAAGAGAGATCCGTACGAAGACCTAATACAGGGCGGCAAGTGCCAGATACTGGCGGATGAATATCTGGGAGAGGGCATATCCGATCCCATAAGAACGGAGGCGTTCATCGTAGACGTCATCATGACGAACCTGGCAGTGGCCGCCATAGAGAAGAAGGATCTCCGTAGCGTGGCTAAATTGTGGATCGACAGCTACGGCA
>JAPLMH010000004.1 GCA_026387135.1 Candidatus Omnitrophota bacterium
CGTGGACAGAAGCTTCCGATATTCTCCGGATCCGGGCTGCCGCACTATATGATAGCCGCGCAGATCGCAAGACAGGCGCGCGTGAAGAACGAAAGCTTCTGTGTGGTATTCGCGGCCATGGGAGTGAAATATGACACGGCGCGCTTTTTTATAAAGAGTTTCGAGGAGTCCGGGGTCCTCGACAAGGTATCTATATTCTTAAGCCTTGCCGACGCTCCCTCTATAGAAAGGCTTCTCACGCCGAAACTGGCGCTCACATGCGCCGAGTATCTGGCATTCAAAAAAGGGATGCACGTCCTTGTCATAATGACGGATATGTCGAACTATTGCGAGGCCTTAAGAGAGCTCTCCACTGTGCGCGGCGAGATCCCGGCGAGGAAAGGCTACCCCGGATATCTTTACTCTGATCTTGCAAGCATTTACGAAAGGGCTGGGATGATAAAAGGGCTGCCCGGTTCCATCACCCAACTGCCTATACTCACGATGCCCAATGACGATATAACGCACCCTATCCCCGATCTGACCGGTTACATAACGGAAGGACAGATCGTTCTTGAGAGAGAGCTATATTCCAGAGGCATCTACCCTCCTATAGCGGGCTTGCCGTCACTCTCGAGACTTATGAAGGACAATATCGGCAAAGGCATGACGCGCGAAGACCATCCGGCTCTTGCAAGCCAATTATTCGCGGCCTACGCGCATGTTAAAGATATCAGGGCGCTCGCTTCGATCATAGGCGAGGAGGAACTTACGCCACTGGACCTGAAGTACCTGAAATTCGGCGACGAATTCGAAAAGAGGCTTCTGACACAGGGTTATCATGAGAGGCGCACCGTAGAGGAAGGGCTTGATCTGGGATGGGAGATCATCTCTATACTGCCACGAGAAGAGCTTGTAAGGGTAAAAGAAGAAGAGCTGGTTAAATATTATAAGAAGAGGCTATCCGATTGAAGCTTAACATAGCGGCAACTAAGACGAATCTTTTAAGTATAAAGAAGTCGCTGGCGCTCACCAAGGAGGGGTACGAGCTCCTTGATGAGAAGCGCAAGATATTGATCAATGAGTTGAATGCCGTAATAGATATTGCGGAAAAGCTGGAGAGCGACCTGAATATTATGCTGAAGGACGCTTATGCTACTATCGATAGAGGCGTTGTGGCCATGGGCAGGTCCCGGGCGGAGTCTTTAAGCTTTGCCGGCGGCATAACGAACGATATATCGATATCGAACAGGCGCGTTATGGGGGTGGATATACCGATGGTAAAGCTGAAGATCACGGACAATCCGCCGCATCACAGCCCTTACGGGGTGAGCTTTTACCTTGAAGAGGGAATAGTAAAATTTAAAGAGGTCCTGAAACTCATCGCCGCGCTCGCCGAGAAGAAGATAGCCCTGTTGAGGATAGCGGAGGAAGTCTTCAAGACAATAAGAAAGGTTAACGCGCTGGAAAAGATATATATCCCCAATTACCAGGATACGTTCAAGAGCATAAGCGACAGGCTGGATGAAGAAGGCAGGGAGTCTTTCTGCATGTTAAAGATGATAAAGACGCGTCTTAAGGGCCGGGGAGAGTAGGCATCATGGCGATAAAGAATATAATGGTATGTGTCGCCGCGGAGGGCATATCGCTGATCACGGTGAAATATGCCATCTGCCTCGCGAATATGTTTAAGGCGAGGCTTTCGGCGATGTACGTTGTCAACGAAAGGCTGCTGCACGAGCTTCTTAAATCGAGAGTGCTCGTGGATGTTGAAGCGCGCGGCTATGAGAAGGAACTTGAGGAGCAAGGGAGCCGTTTCCTGGACAGGATAAAGTCAATGTCCGAGAAGAAGGGTGTGGCTTGTGACGTAGCTATTTTAAGGGGCGCTGTGCATGAAGAGATCATAAAGCAGGCGAACGCTTTAAATCCGGATATGCTTGTGATGGGCGAGCTTAAAGAGGTGCTGTCGCTCAAAGAGACCTTCTACGATGAAGGTGAGAGGATATTCCGCGAAGCGCCGTGTCCCGTGGTGGTGGTAAAGAATCCATCTTTAGTTGAAAAATTATACAATGAGTTGTAAAATACACACGTATGTCTTATAAATTCTACGGTGGCGTACATCCTTCCCCGCATAAGAATCTCACATCGGACGCAGGCCTGAAGAGGACCTTTGTGCCGAAGAGAGTGGTCCTTCCGCTATCTCAACATACCGGTTCGCCGGCCGAATCGATCGTAAAGGCGGGCGATCCAGTGAAGGCGTTCTCCGAGGTCGCAAAGGCCACAGGTTTCGTATCGAGCTCGATCCACGCATCGATAAGCGGCAAGGTTACAAAGATATCCAATGCGCCTACTCCCACATCCAATAGAGCACTTTCCATATTCATAGAATCCCAGGGTGATGAAGACCAGAACTTTAAAGCAAAGGAACGTCGCGATCCGGGCAGCCTTTCAGCCGAAGAGTTGATCTCAATAATAAAAGACGCCGGGATAGTCGGTTTAGGCGGCGCGGCATTCCCTACACACGTGAAGCTATCCCCGCCAAAAAATAAGCCCATAGATACCGTTATATTGAATGGCGCCGAGTGTGAGCCGTATCTTACCTGTGATCAGCGCCTGATGATCGAGAACTCCGTGGAGATATTGAAGGGGCTGGAAATAATATTAAAGATCCTTAATGCTAAGAACGCCTATATCGCTATCGAGGACAATAAACAGTCCGCGATTTATACTATGGAAAAAGCTTTACACAATACCCCGCACCACTCGCTTCGCTCGGGTACGGGGCAGGCGCAATACTCAATACGCAATACAAGGCTTGTTGTTTTGCGTTCTATATATCCGCAGGGCGCGGAGAAGCAGATAATAAAATCGATATTGAATAGGACTGTCCCGGCAGGCGGACTCCCTATGGATGTAGGATGTGTCGTACAAAATGTGCAAACAGCGTATGCCATATACGAAGCGGTATATTTCGGCAAGCCTTTGGTCGAGAGGGCCATAACCCTTACCGGTTCCTGCCTGAAAGAGCCGGTAAATATCCGGGTCAGGATAGGGACGGTACTGGCAGACCTGATAGATTTTATAGGAGGATTTAAGAAGTAACCAAAAAAGATAATCATGGGCGGACCGATGATGGGACTTGCCCAGTCTGATGTACAGGGTGAAGAAGGAATTTTTCAGCGAAGCGAAGGAACTTGGAATAGCAGGTTGTTTCGAATGCGGGGCTTGTGCCTATGAGTGCCCGGCGAAGATCCCGCTTTTGGACTATATGAAATACGGCAAGGCAAGAATATGAATAGCCCATTAATAGTTTCCGTAGCGCCGCACGTGCGCGCCAAGATATCGACGAAGCGCATCATGTGGGCGGTCAATCTGGCTCTGATACCAGCCGGCGCGGCAGGCGTATTCATATTCGGCATCAACTCTCTTTATGTGATAATTGCTTCCGTCCTCTCGGCGGTAGTGACCGAATGCGCGATCCTGGCTCTCAGGAAAAAAGATATAGCTGTTTTAGATGGCAGCGCCATCCTTACGGGATTGTTGCTTGCTTATAACGTTCCTCCGGGAGTTCCTTTGTGGCTTCCGGTGGCCGGCTCGTTCTTCGCGATAGCGATAGGCAAACAGGTCTTCGGCGGCCTCGGCCACAATATATTTAATCCCGCGTTGGCGGGGAGAGCTTTTCTGATGGTCTCTTGGCCAGTCTATATGACCACATGGCAGAATCCCAGGTGGAATGTGGACGCCATAACTACGGCTACACCTTTAGCGCTTCTTAAGCATGGCCATCCTGACCTTCTAAAAGGTACAACGTATATGGATCTCTTCTTGGGTAACCGAGGCGGTTGCATAGGAGAGGTCTGTATTATTGCGCTCCTTATAGGCGCGGCATATCTATTTTGGAAAAAATATATAAGCTGGCACATACCGTTAACCTACATGGCCGCGGTCGCTTTTTTAAGCTGGGCATTTAATGGGTCGATCGGCCTATTTACCGGCGATGCGCTCTTCTTGGTGCTTTCCGGCGGGCTCGTACTCGGGGCGTTATTCATGGCGACATATTATGTGACGAGCCCTTTGAGCGATAAGGGCAAGATAATATTCGGCGTAGGCTCGGGCGTCCTCACTTTTGTGATCAGAAAGTTTTCCGGATATCCCGAGGGAGTTTCATACGCGATACTGATAATGAACGCGTTCGTTCCGGTAATAGATAAATTCACTCATCCGAAATGGTTTGGCTGGAGGAAAGCATGAGTCAATTGGTAAGGTTTGGCCTGGTGCTCGGGGTGATATGCCTGGCAGCTACGCTTGTATTGGCTGTTACATATGAGATCACAAAGCCCAAGATCGAGGTGCAGCTTAACACGGAAGAGCAGAGCGCTCTAAGATCGATAATGCCGTTGGCCGAATCCTTTAATGAAAAAAGTTTGGATGGGATAGAGTATTTCGAGGCGCTTAAAGGCAAGGACCTTGTCGGCTATTGCATAAGAGTCGTCGGAAACGGCTATAGCGGATATATAAGGATAGTGGCGGGCGTGGACCTGGACGGCACCATTGAGGGGGTCGCTGTCCTGGAGCATAGCGAAACCCCCGGCCTGGGCGCCAAGATAAACGAAGTAAAGCCCGGGGAGAGCGAGCCGTGGTTCCTTAAGCAATTCAAGGGGAAGAATGTCAGGACCATCGCTGTCAAAAAAAATATAGACGCTATAACGGGAGCGACGATCTCAAGCAGGGCCGTCACCGATGCAATACGTAAAACTACGGACGACCTGTTTAGCAAGTTGAAGAAATAATATATGGCAAAGACCAAATTACTCGGAGAGTTCGTAAAGGGCTTGTGGAAGGAGAATCCAACGTTCAGGATAGTGCTCGGCCTCTGTCCGACGCTGGCCGTCTCCACCAGCGTAAATAACGGCATAGGCATGGGTGTAGCCGCGACATTTGTCCTGGTGGGTTCGAACATATTTGTTTCATTGGTGAGAAATATCGTTCCCGAGAAGGTGCGCATCCCCTGCTACATAGTCATCATCGCCACGTTCGTCACCATAGCGGACCTATTCATGAAGGCGTACGCGCCGCTATTGTCGAGATCCCTCGGCATGTTCGTCCCGCTGATAGTAGTTAACTGCATAGTTTTAGGCAGGGCCGAGGCCTTCTCCTCCAAAGAGCCGCCGCTAAGATCGATACTTGACGCCCTGGGGATGGGCGTAGGTTTCACCTGGGCGCTGATCGTCATATCCGCCATTCGCGAGACCCTTGGCAACGGGACTATAATGGGATTTTATTTAAGCAGGACCTTCGAGCCGCCGTTATTCATGATATTGGCGCCGGGCGCCCTTCTTACGATAGGCGTTCTGATAGCGATAATAAATTATTTCACACACAAGAGGCAGGGATAATGGAAATAGGCGCGTATATAACCATAATAATAAGCACCATATTCATCAATAACTTCATACTCTCCCGTTTTCTGGGCTTATGTTCATTCGTCGGAGTGTCGAAGCAGATCGGTCCGTCCGTTTCCATGGGGCTCGCGGTAACTTTTGTGACGACCATGGCGTCCATAATAAGCTGGGGCATATATAATTTTGTGCTTATTCCTTATCACCTGGAAT
>JAPLMH010000040.1 GCA_026387135.1 Candidatus Omnitrophota bacterium
TCGCGGCCCCTGACTTCCATCGTGATCTCTTCTTCGAGCGGATAGACCGAACCTATCTTCATCTTTATGTTCTCGGCCGTCCTCTCGCCTATCATCAGATTGTAGTTCTTCTTTAAAGCGTTTATTATAGCCTCGTCCATCTCGTCGCCGCCGATCCTGACGGATTTCGAAAATACCATGCCGGTCAATGAGATGACGGCTATCTCCGTAGTGCCGCCGCCTATATCGATGATCATATTTCCGGAGGGCTCCGAGATCGGCAGGCCTACTCCTATAGCGGCAGCCATAGGCTCCTCTATAGTTATGACTTCACGGGCGCCCGCGTGCAGGGCGCTGTCTTCGACGGCCCGCTTTTCAACTTCTGTTATGCCTGATGGGATGGCTATGACTATTCTGGGACGGACAAATCTCTTGGCTTTATTGACCTTCTGTATGAAGTAACGGAGCATCGCTTCGGATATCTCGAAATCGGTTATTACGCCGTGCCTCATCGGCCTGATGGCTACTATATTGCCCGGAGTCCTTCCTAGCATCCTCTTCGCCTCTTCGCCTACCGCCAGAACATTCGAAGTTCCCGCTTCAACGGCGACAACAGAAGGCTCGCATAGGACTATGCCCTGATTCTTTAGATATACTATTGTGGTGGCTGTGCCGAGGTCTATACCGATATCATTAGAAAAGAAACCGAATAATTTGTTATACAATCCCCAAAGATTTTCAAAAAACTTTGACCTCATGAATATCTCCTTGTGTATGAAATGTTAACAAAAAACTATGTTAAAGTCAATTTAAATAAAATATCAAAAAATGACGGGAACGACTTCGATATGCTCTCCGTTCCTTCGATATCGCTATCACCTTCAGCAGCCAGCGCCGCCACAGCCAGCGCCATGCATGTCCTGTGATCGCCAAAACTTTGGAGGCTCGCCCCTTTAAGGCTCCTTATACCCTCGATCATCACGCTATCGCCTTTCACCCGGAAGACGACGCCCATAGCCTTGAGGCCATCCTGCATCGATCTTATCCTATCGGTCTCCTTCACCCTTAATTCGCCGACGCCCTCTATTGTAGTTACACCTTTAGATAATGACGCCAGCACAAAGATAACAGGCAGCTCATCTATTATGGAAGGCACCATCTCTTTAGTTATAGTTATGCCATGGGTCTTGGAATATCTTACGATAATGTCCGCCGCCGGCTCTGACCCCAGCTTCTTCTTGTTGACGACCTCGATATCCGCCCCCATCCTGGAAAGGACCTTCAGTATTCCAGCCCTTGTCGGATTTATAGAAATGTTCAGCATCTTTATCCTGGAGCCTTTCAGCAGGGTAGCCGCGGCCATGAAAAAACTGGCGCTCGATATGTCGCCCGGTATCTCTACGGCCCTGGCCCTCAATTCGCTCCCGCCCTTTATCGATACGCTTTGGCCGGAGATCTTGACTTTGGCGCCGAAGTATTTCAGCATCCTCTCTGTATGATCGCGCGACCTCACAGGCTCTATAACTTTCGTGGTCCCCTTCGAATAGAGGCCGGCGAAGAGAATGGCCGATTTTACCTGAGCGCTCGCTATCAGATTTTTGTAGGTAATGGGTTTCACAGATCCTCCGGATATTGCCAGCGGCGGATATTCACCGTCGCCTTGAGCCCTTATCTTCACGCCCATCATCGACAACGGCTCTACGATCCTCTTCATTGGACGCGCCGATATTCCCGTATCGCCTGTGATCGTTGAGTCAAAGCGCTGTCCCGCTAGTATGCCGGCCAGTATCCTCATCGATGTCCCGGAGTTTCCGACATATAACGGATCGGCCGGCTTTTTCAAGCCATGGAGCCCTTTGCCTTCTACTATAGTCGTATTGGACTCTTCCCTTATATCTATACCCATCTCCCGGAATGCTTTAGCCGTATGATTACAATCGTCCGATTCGGGCAGGCCCTTTATCTTGGTCGGGCCCAGGGCGAGAGCGCCTATCATCAGCGCCCTGTGAGATATGGACTTATCTCCCGGGACGGAGAGCTCTCCAACTATTTTTTTAACCGGCTTTATTTTAATATTCATAGACTCTTTCTTATAGCTTAAAGCTTTCCTTTTTTTATCGCGTCCGCCATCTCTTTAGGAGGTTTGCTCGAAAACTCCATAAATTTTTTTGTTGCCGGATGCACGAAGCCGATCGTAGCGGCGTGCAGCATCGGCATCTTAAAGTTCCCTTTTGTGCCGTATTTTTCGTCTCCGAGGATCGGGTGGCCTATATAGGATAGATGCACCCTTATCTGATGGGTCCTGCCAGTGCCTAGCCTGCATTCCAACAATGTAAAGGCGCCGAATCTCTTTATCACTTTATAGTGCGTTATAGCCTCTTTACTGCTCTCATCGTCGAACTTAACGGCCATCTTCTTCCTGTCCCGGGTACTCCTGCCTATGGGAAGCTCCACGGTCCCACTATCGAGCTCTACATTTCCGTCCACTAAAGCCAGATATACTCTCTTGGTCGTTTTGTCTTTGAACTGCTTTGCCAGCTTTTTGTGCGCATCATCGGTCTTGGCGACGAGAAGAAGCCCGCTCGTTCCCTTATCAAGCCTGTGGACTATGCCGGGTTTCAATACTCCGTTTATGCCGGAAAGATCTTTGCAGTGCGCCAGAAGCGCGTTGACCAACGTCCCGGAATAGTTGCCCGGAGCCGGATGCGTCACCATGCCCTGCGGCTTGTTCACAACAAGAAGATGCTTATCTTCATATACTATCTTTAGAGGGATCTTTTGGGCCAGTATCACGGATACTTCGGGAGTCGGTATCGTTATCTCGATAGTCTCGCCGGCGCTCACTTTATGATGGCGCTTTGGTATCTCTCCGTTCAAGAGGACCTTGCCCTTCTTAAGGAGCTTCTGCAAAAATACCCGCGAGAAATCCTTCTCAAAATGATCGGCCAGGAATTTATCTAGCCTCTTGCCACGGCCGTCCAGGCCTACGCTGACTTTAAGGATCGTTTCCATTTAAGCATTCTGTAGATGAAGATAATTGAACAAACTATAAATACCGCCACACTTATCAATTGAGATATCGTGAGACCGCAGAAGATCTTCGGATAATCGCCTCTAAAAAATTCCACGCTGAATCTCTTTATAGAATAGAGGAGACAGTATCCTAAGAATATCTCGCCTATAAAATGACGTCTCTTCTGCCAGACCCTTAATATGGCGTATATCAGCAATAGTGCTAACGCCGAAAAAACTTGAGTGGGATACCTTAATACCGATTCCCCCGGAAAGATAACGCTTAGCATGAAGCCTGAAGGCGCCGCGCTGCCGTAACAGCAGCCGTTCAGGAGACATCCGATCCTTCCGAAGGCTTGAGCCAGGGCTATATAAGGGGCGAAAAGATCCGCCGCATTCCAGAAACTTATCCTGTTCTTATGAACGAACCATGCCGCGGCGATCATGCCGAATATGAATGCGCCGTACCAGACAAGTCCCCCTTTGGTCAGATTAACTATCTCCAACGGGTTCCTTACATAGTATTGGTAGTTAAGCGCTATATACACTATACGCGCTCCTATGATACCGCCCGCTAGCATAACTATACCGAGATCTATCACTCTCTCTTTATTGATCCCGAAATCATCCGCGTGTTTGTATGCAAGGAGAGTAGCCACGGCAAAACCTATAGCGACCATCAGGCCGTAGGAATATACATAGAGCGGGCCTATCTTCGTTATTATTGGATGCATAGTTTAAGCCCTCGGGTGCGCTTTGTCGTACGCGTTCTTAAGCCTCTCCATTGTGACATGTGTATAGATCTGCGTTGTGGAGAGGTTCATATGTCCTAAAAGTTCCTGTACACTTCTTAAGTCCGCGCCCTTATCCAACAGATGCGTCGCGAACGAATGTCTGAGCGAGTGCGGAGATATCTTCTCCTCTATGGAGCAGGCGTGAATATATTTATCGACGACCCGCCTGACACTTCTATCGGTGAGGCGCCCACCGCGACTATTTAAAAATACCGCTTTTCTCCCTTTGACGCGATCATCCCTTCCATCGGCATACTTACGTATAGAACCGAGAGCCATGTCGCCTATAGGGACCATCCTCTCCTTACGGCCTTTGCCTAACACCTTGATGACCCCGCTTATGAAATCTATATCGTCCATATCGAGGCCGACAAGCTCGCTCACCCTGATGCCGCAAGAATAGAGCGTCTCCAAAATAGCCCTGTCCCTTAAACCGGATTCGGTCTTCACGTCCGGGGAGAGTATCAATTTTGTGACTTTACCAATATCGAGAAATTTTGGTAATTTTTTATCGAGCTTCGGAGAGCTTACAGCAGTGATGGGATTTGACTTGAGATGCCCCTCGCGGTAGAGGAACTTGAAGAAGCTTCTGAGAGAGGCAAGCTTTCTTGCTATCGTCCTCTTTGAATAGTTCTTGCCGCGCAATTCGGCTAAAAATCTTCTTAAAACAAGATGATCGACGGAATTTATATCGGCGCTGCCCAAAAATAATGCGAATGCCTTCAGGTCTATCGTGTAGTTGATTATGGTGTGATTGGACGAGTTCTTCTCGATCTTCAGATAGTTTATGAACTTATCGATGTGTCGCTGCATGCTTTAAGCTATCTCTTCCTTACCCTCGTCGCTCGGAAGCCGTCTGGCGGTATATCTGCATGTCGGAAACTTTGTGCATCCGTAGAATATACCCCGCGTCGAACGCCGCTCTACGAGCTCGCCCGTACAGCCCGGACCCGGGCATTTTACCCCGCTGGTTATGGATTTGGCGCTCTTACATGTAGGATAATCGGAACAGCTCAGGAATTTTCCCCGCCTGCCCCACTTTATCACCATGGGCTTGCCGCAGAGCTCGCACACTTCATTAGTAGGGACGATCTCTTTCTTCACGTCCCTCATGGCTATCTTGGCCTTCTCTACAGTATGCATGAAAGGCGAGTAGAAGCTCTTTAAAAGTGTGACCCAGTCGATATCGCCCTCTTCTATGCCGTCGAGCTCGTCTTCCATCTTGGCGGTAAACTCATAATCCAGGACTTTGGGAAAATGCTCCAGAAGCAGTCTCGTAACTATCGTTCCAAGCTCCGTGGGCTTCAGATATCCGGCGTCTCGTCTGACATAATCGCGCGTTACTATAGTGGAGATCGTGGGAGCGTACGTGGAAGGCCTGCCTATGCCAAGCTCTTCGAGCATTTTTACTAAAGAGGCGTCCGAATATCTCGGAGGCGGCTTTGTGAAGTGCTGGCTCGGTATAAGCTCCAAAAGGTCGAGCGGCTCATCCGGCGACAACTGCGGCATCTTACCCTCTTTATTCTTCTCCTTCTCTTCGCTGTCTACCTCGTAAAGGACCGCGTAGCCGTCGAATACGACCCTTGTGAGGCTCGTCCTGAAGAGATAATCTCCGGCCTTTATGTCGGCCGTGGTCTGCGAAAGTATCGACTCCGACATCTGGCTTGAAACAAATCGATTCCAGATGAGAGTATATAATTTTAACTGGTCGTGGTTGAGGTAATCTTTCACCGCCTGCGGCTCTCTTAAAGGAAGCGTCGGGCGTATCGATTCATGCGCTTCCTGAGCCGACTTCTTCGATTTGTATGTATTCGGCACATCTGGATAGTACTTCTTGCCGTATTTTTCCAATACGTAAGCCTTGGCGGCGACCTCCGCGTCTTTCGAAATGCGCACAGAGTCGGTTCTCATATATGTTATCAGACCCACTCCGCCTTCCGTGCCTATCTCGACTCCTTCATAGAGCGTTTGGGCCACATGCATCGTCTTGACGCTCGAGAACCTCAGCTTGTTAAAGGACTCCTGCTGCAGCTTGCTTGTAGTGAACGGCGCGGACGGTTTCTTCTTCTTCTTTGTTTCGCGGATATCGCTGACTACATAGCTGGACTTTTTCAGTATCTCCACTACTTTGTCGGATTCCGGCTGTTTCTTGATATCTATGGGTTTATCCTGGTACTTCTCTAACTTCGCCAGGAACTTCTCTTTCGGAGTATCGCCTTTTCTCTTCAGCTCGGCCTCTATCTCCCAATACTCTTCGGCATTGAACTTCTTTATATCGTCTTCGCGCTCCACTATGATGCGGACCGCTACCGATTGCACGCGGCCGGCGCTTAAGCCTCTCGAAACTTTCTTCCATAGTAACGGGCTCAACGTGTATCCGACAAGCCTGTCGAGGATCCTGCGCGCCTGTTGCGCGTTAACGAGATCCATATCTATCTCGCGCGGATGCTTGAAAGCCTCCCGGACCGCGTCTTTTGTTATTTCGTCGAAAGATACCCTGTAGAACTTCTTCTTGTCGTCCGCCAGGGCGTTCTTAAGATGCCAGCTTATCGCCTCTCCCTCCCGGTCAGGATCGGCAGCCAGATATATGGCATCCATGCCCTTCGCCTCTTTCTTCAATGCGGCGAGATTCTTCTTTCTTTCTGGAATGACTATATATTCGGGTTTGAAATCATTCTCTACATCGACCCCGATCTTCTTCTTAGGCAG
>JAPLMH010000097.1 GCA_026387135.1 Candidatus Omnitrophota bacterium
TAAATGAGAGAGTTTGAATCTACCATCTCATAGAAACAGAGCTTCGCGCCGTGTTCGCGGGCGATCAGCCTGAAGGCTAGATCTGAACATCCGGCCATGGGAGCCATTATCACTTTTGGTAGTTTAAGCACAGGGGTATTATATTAAAGTATTAGCTATTGCGCAAATATTACTTTATGTATATAATCATTACCGATATGAATATAGGAATGATAGGATTGCCGCAGACAGGGAAGAAGGCGTTATTTGAGCTTTTGACCGGCCATAAGCCTTCCGAGAATGAAGTCGCTTCGGGCAAGCCGATCAATGGGGTGGCCGAGATACGGGACAGTCGATTTGACGCGCTTGTCGCCATGTATAAGCCAAAAAAAGAGGTGAGAGCCAGGATAGAGCTGGAGCTTCTGCCTAAGATAGAGAAGGATGCTATATCGAAAGGCGATATATTCACGGATATAGCTGAGGTCGACGCCCTCTGCCATGTGGTGCGGGCGTTTAAGGATGATTCGATATATCATGCCAGTGGTTCGGTAGACCCCAAGCGCGATATCGACGCAATAAACTCGGAACTATTGCTTCATGACCTTATATTCATCGAGAAGCGCTTCGAAAGGCTGGACAAGAAGATAAAGCAGACCAAGGAGGAGGCCTCGATAAAGGAGAGGGATCTTCTAGCGAAACTAAAGGCCCACCTGGAAAAGGACCAGCCGTTAAGGACGCTTGAGATCTCCGCGGACGAAGATAAGTTATTGACCAGCTACCCGTTCCTTACCCGAAAAGAGATAATAATAGCCCTGAACGTATCGGAGGACCAGCTTAAGAATAAGCCTCCGGTCGAAGGCGATAACATAATGCAGGTTTCGGCTAAAGTTGAGGCCGAGATAGCGGCCCTGGACTCCGAAGAGGAGAGAAAGGCGTTCCTTACCGATCTTGGCATAACAGAGCCCGCAATGAATATATTGACCCGCCTCTGCCTTAAAACCCTCAAGCTGATATCCTTCTTTACGGTAGGGCAGGATGAGGTGAGGCAATGGAATGTGAAGGCAGGCGCTACAGCCGCTGAGGCAGCCGGCGTAATACACTCCGATCTTCAAAAGGGATTCATAAGGGCGGAGCTCATTAAGCTGAGTGATCTAAAGGAGTTAGGAAGTGAAGATGCTGTAAAGGCTCAAGGAAAGTTCTATCTTAAAGGCAAAGACTATATAGTAGAAGACGGAGACATTTTAAGTATCAGGTTTAATGTTTGACATAGCTACCATATAGGTGGTAAAATTTTAACCATGACTAGACATAGATCCGGCTATATAGCGTTTATCATTTCTGCGATATTAATCCTCGGAGCATCGGATTCATGGGCCATTTCGTGGAAGGATGACTTGAAGAGCGCCCTTAGTGAGGCAAAAAAAAGCGAGAAGCCTCTTATCGTCGATTTCTATACAACATGGTGTCATTGGTGTAAGGAGCTGGATTATAACACGTACACCGACGCTAAAGTCAATTACCTCTCAGGTGATTTTATATGCGTTAAAGTGGATGCGGAGCTTAATCCTAAAGCAGCCGCTAAATACAATATCAGAGGATACCCTACTGTCATATTTTTGAATCATGATGGTTCAGTCAATAATCGTGTGATCGGCTATAAAGGTCCTGAGGCCTTCGCAGGCGTCATGGAGCTTGTTTTAAAAAATACCAATAACCCACTTGGTAAAATACCCCCTCTGAATACGGGCAAACAAGCCGTGATCAAAAAACCGGCTATAGTAGAGGAACCTGGTGTAGAATTTGATCGGGAAGCATTTGAAAGCAATCGAAGGAAGAATATTGAAAAAGCAAGAAATCGCAACTTGGAATTAAGCGGCATAATCATTAATAAGCAAAAAACGCCCGTAGCCATCATTAACGGCATCTTTGTGAAGAAGGGTGATGCAATAGGTGAAGGCAGGGTTTCAAAGATCACGAAAGATAAGGCTGAGGTAGTTTTTCAGGATAAGACCATAATTCTCACTATAGATTAAAGGTAGAGATCAAAACTTGAATAAGCCATTTCACAGGATAGCGTTTATAACAAACGATCCAGCGCAGCTGAAGATCCTGTCTTTATTATTGATCTCCATTCTTATCCCTGTATTTTTTGTTGCAAGCTTCCTGTATTTTCTTATATTTAATATCCTTTCCGATCAACCGGCTAT
>JAPLMH010000041.1 GCA_026387135.1 Candidatus Omnitrophota bacterium
TATCTGAAGATGAGGAAGATGGAAGAGGTCGAGGACGGCAAGATAGAGGTGATAGGGCCCGATATCGATTCGATCAAGGAAGGCTCGGATGTGCCGCTCGGTATAGTTATAGAGGTCGCCGGCAGAAAGATGGCGCAGGATTACGAGCCTATACTGGAAAGACAGATACACAAATTCTTAAATTACGCCATGGGCATATTCCACATGGGCCAGCGCGATATGAACTGGATGAGAATATCAAAGGACGCCAAAAGGGTAGGATTCAAGATACGCCATTTCGGCGACCTTTTGGTTGCAAAGTTCCACGACGAATACGGCGCTATAGTCGATAAGGTACAGGTAAAATTGATCACGGATGAAAAGGAAGTTAAGAGACTATTGCCTGAGGCGCGCTCTGCTTATGTAGCACGCGATGAACGCCTCGCGGGCATGACAGACGAATCCGTGGATACATTCTATAGCTGTACCTTATGCCAGAGTTTTGCTCCCGATCATGTCTGTGTGGTAAGCCCCGAGAGGCTTGGTCTTTGCGGCGCATATTCGTGGCTCGATGCCAAAGCCGCGCACGAGATAACCCCCACAGGAGGCAATCAGCCGATAAAGAAGAGTAATTTAATAGATGCCGTAAAAGGCATATGGGAAGGCATAAACACATTTATTCACGATGCATCGCATCAGCGCGTGAGCCAGATGTCGATATATTCACTGATAGATTCGCCTATGACTTCATGCGGCTGCTTCGAATGTATAGTAGCCATAGCGCCCGAGGCCAACGGTGTGATAATCATAAATAGGGAATATGCCGGTGAGACTCCTGCGGGAATGAAGTTCACGACATTGGCAAATATGGTCGGCGGGGGAAATCAGACTCCCGGGTTCCTGGGCGTGGGGCGATTATATATCGTCAGTAAAAAATTCATTTCTGCCGAAGGCGGATTGAAGCGTATCGTATGGATGCCCAAGGAATTGAAAGAAGCGCTCGGAGACAAACTGAAGAAGCGCTGTGAAGAGATCGGCGAGCCCGATCTATTGGAAAAGATAGCTGATGAAACGATAGCGACCGACGCGGTCGCTTTAGTGCAGTATCTGGAGAAGGTCAACCATCCGGCATTCACAATGCCCCCATTAATGTAATAGGATAGGCCATGGCGCTAACGGGACTCGATATATATAAGCTTCTACCCAAAACGAACTGCAAGGACTGCGGATTTGCGACGTGCCTTGCTTTCGCGATGGCGCTTGCCCAGAAGAAGGCTTCGCTCGACAAATGCCCTCACGTAACTATAGAGGCGAAGCGAGTGCTCGAAAGCGCCAGCCAGCCCCCGATAAAGCTTGTAACTATGGGGGTCGGCGATAAGAAGCTGGAGATGGGTAATGAGACCGTCATGTATCGCCATGAGCAAAAGTTCTATCATCCCGCCGGAATAGGGCTCCTTGTAGAAGACGCGCTGACCGAAAATGATATCGCCGATAAGATAAAAAAGATCAACGGTTTAACTTTTGAGCGCGTAGGGCAGATAATAGCGCCAGAGCTCATATGCCTAAAAAATAGCTCCGGCAATAAGGACCTTTTTGTAAAACTTGTGTCGAAGACGGTTTCGGGAAGTAAGCTTAATATAGCCCTTCAGAGCCAAAATATCGAAGCGTTAAAAGAAGCGTTAAAGATTTCCAAAGATAGAAGGCCGCTAATTATCTGGGATGGCTCAAATCTAGATGAGATCGTAAAATTAGCAAAAGAGTATAAGGCGCCTTTAGCCGTTACCTGCGCCAGCCCTGAAGAGGCGGCCGAACTCACAAAAAGGATAAAGCAGGCGGGCGTCGAAGAGATAGTCATAAGCATAAAAGGCAAAGGTATATCGGGCAAGATCCAGGACTTTACATTTATCCGGCGGACGGCGCTAAAGAAGAATGAAAGGTCTCTTGGTTATCCGCTATTGGCGTTCACGAGTGCGGTCGAGCCTTATGCAGAATTGGCCGAGGCCGTATCCTACGTATTAAAATATGCGAGTCTCGTTATCGTAAAAAATATAGATAAAGATTTTATCTTGCCGCTACTCGTTGCCAGGCAGGATCTCTATTCGGATCCGCAGAAGCCGGTCCAGGTGGAGCCTAAAGTCTACGAGATAGGCAAAGTTGGTAAGAACTCACCTGTTATAATCACGACCAACTTCTCGATAACCTATTTCACCGTGGCCGGTGAAGTCGAGGCGAGCAAGGTGCCGACATATATAGTCTGTTGTGACGCCGAAGGCATGTCGGTCCTTACCGCCTGGGCGGCGGAGAAGTTTACTCCGGAGTCGATAGACGCGACTATCAAGTCACTTGGGCTGGATAAGATGGTGGGACACAAAAGGCTCGTGATCCCGGGCTATGTCTCCGTCATGAGCGGAAAACTGGAAGAGTTAACCGGCTGGAAGATCTCCGTAGGCCCGCGCGAAGCGTCGGGCATCCCCAATTATTTGCGGAACTATAAATAGGTTTATGAAAGAATACACAATAAATTTTACAGCCCAGAAGAAGAAGATAAAAGTTACCCAAGGCACAGACCTGCTTACCGCGGCGATCAAATCCGGGATCATGGTCCATGCGGCATGCGGCGGCGAGGGGATATGCGGGAAATGCAAGGTCCTGGTAAATAAGAAAGAGGTCCTTGCCTGCCAGACTATAGTCGAGTCCGACCTCGATGTAAATATCCCGAAAGATTCTTTGGAGGTGCGCGGAAAACTCGCTCACGAGTCCGAAGAGTTTACCAAGGGTGTGGTCTTAAAGAGAGAGAATGCATTTAAATTTTCACCTCTCGTAAGAAAGATATATATCGAGCTTTCTAAGCCCACGCAGAATGATAACTTAAGCGATCTCGACAGAATTGAGAGAGAGATATCCCATAAGCTCGATAACGTACATATATCCACAAATCTCGCGAACCTGAAGCATCTAAGCGAGGTCTTGCGCGACAGCGACTTTAAAGTGACCGTCACGATCGCTCATAAGGATGATGCGCTCGACATAATAACCGTCGAGCCCGGCGATACGACGAAGACCAATTACGGTTTTGCCTTCGATATCGGTACGACGACAGTCGCGGGCCAGCTCATCGATCTGAATAACAAGAATATACTCGGGACGAGGATCGCATTCAATAAACAGGCGCTCTATGGCTCGGATGTCATCACCAGGATAATTTACGCCTCTAATCTGGAGGGGCTTGGTAAACTTAGCCTTGCTGTACTCGATAATATCAACGAGATAATAGCCGATCTTTCCGCATTCGAAAAGATAGCTTTGAGCGATGTCTACTGTATCGTATTTGCAGGGAATATGACCATGATGCATCTGCTATTGAAAGTCGATCCCACAAATATCAGAAAGGCGCCTTACATTCCTACTACCGCGGTATTTGAAACGGTCCATGCGCCTGAGGCGGGGATAGAGATAAACCCTAAAGGGATAGCGGCGTTTCTGCCGGGAGTCACCACTTACGTAGGAGGCGATATAGTTTCGGGAGTTATCGCCTGCGGCCTGGCAGAGAACGATGAGTTGTCTCTCCTGATAGATATCGGCACCAACGGCGAGATAGTCCTTGGAAATAAAGAATGGATGATAGGCGCCGCGGCGAGCGCAGGCCCGGCGTTCGAGGGAAGCGGACTTGAATGCGGCATGAAAGCCGTCAAAGGCGCCATACAAAGAGCGGAAATAGACAAAGATCTTAATGTCAAGATCGTCACAATAGATGACGGCAAGCCAAAAGGAATATGCGGTTCGGGGTATATCGATATATTGTGCCAGATGCTGAAGAGGGGCGTCATAGGCAAGAACGGAAAGATAGACCGTACTTTAAAATGCAAAAATATCAGAAAGACCGATACC
>JAPLMH010000165.1 GCA_026387135.1 Candidatus Omnitrophota bacterium
CACTGCCCGAATACCTGGTCCTTTGAATAGACTTTCTTTACCTTTTTTATATCGGACTCCCTGGATAACAAACTATGCGATATCTCAAGGTATATTTCAGAACATACCTTCAGGTCAGAGTCTATGAACATGTCCAGAGTATGGTTCACGGCTCCTTCTACCGAATTCTCTATAGGGACCACCCCGTAATCAGCTCTCTTCTTTTCCACTTCATCGAAGACCGAAGTGATAGTGCTGCAGCCGGAGTACTTCACGCTGGAGCCGAACTTCTTCATGCTTGCCAGATGAGTGAATGTGAATTCAGGCCCAAGGTAAGCTATCTTTATCGGCTTCTCAAGACCAAGCGCGCTCGACATGACCTCCCTGTATATTGCCTGCAGGGCGGCATTCGAAAGCGGGCCCTTATTGTTATCGGCCAATTTCTTATATACTTCGGACTCCCTTTCTGGGACAAAGATGGATTCGTTGCGTTTCGACTTCACTCTGCCTACGCTGAGAGTGACCTTCGCCCGCTCATTTAAGAGCTTCAATATCTTAGAATCTATAGAATCGATCGAAACCCTAAGCTTCTTTAGGCTCATTTTGTGTCTCCTTGTTTACAGTTGAAAGCTCGCCCGTATTTGTATCTATGACCTGTGACTTCTGCTGCTCCTTCACGAAATCCAGGTCGCTCTCCTGGAACTCCTTCAGCTTAGGAAGGTCCTCGAGGGACTTCAGGCCAAAGTGCTGTAAAAATTCGGTGGTGGTGCCGTAGAGTATAGGTCTGCCCGGCCCTTCAACCCGGCCCCTCGTCCTTATGAGAGAGCGCTCTTCAAGAGTATGCAGCACTCCGTCCACATTTACCCCCCTGATCGCTTCTATATCGCTTCTCGTCAAGGGCTGTTTATAGGCGATTATCGCGAGAGTCTCCAGGGCCGGTCCGGTCATTCTGTCCGACGGCTTTTTATAAAGACTCGATATCCACGTGCTATATACGGGATCCGTGAGCATCTGAAATCCGCCGGCTATCTCCTTTATGCTGAAGCTCCTCTCGGAGGAATTATATTCATTGTTCAATTCCTCTATACAAGTCCTTATCTCGGTCGGCTCTATCTCTTTCAATACATCTTTCAGCGTAGCTATCGATACCGGCTTATCGCTTACAAAAAGAATGGCCTCGATGATCCTCTTTGCTTCCTGTTTATCCATTGCTCCCACCTATGGGTTTTACTTCTTCCACGCACCTTATTATCTCTATATCGCCAAAGACAACGGCCTGCTGTATCACTACTGCCTTGAGCCTTATAAGCTCCAACAGCGCCAAAAATATCGTTATCATCTCTCTTTTGTGCTTCGCCGCTTTAAAGAGGTCCAGAAAAAATATCGACTGCTTCTCGACCATCATATGCAGGATATCGTGCATCTTCTGCGAAACTGTGAACTCGTCCTTAACGACCTGATGGAATACGTCTTTCGGTATATCCTTTAATACTTTGGTGAATGCCGTTATCAGGTCGAAAAGGCTCGCCTCAAAGAGTATGTCCTTCTGGATCTGGGCCTCGTCGATCTGGGCGGAGCCGACCCTCGGGAAGAGATGCTTGTGCTGCTTCTCCATACTGGCAAGTTCGGATGCCGCCTCTTTGAACTTTTTATACTCCAAGAGCCTTCTCACAAGCTCGGCGCGAGGATCTTCCTCAGCATCCTCCTGGGCCGTCTCTTCCGGCGGAAGGAGCATCTTCGATTTTATATGCATCAACGTCGCCGCCATCACCAGGAACTCTCCTGCTATGTCGAGGTCCATCAGCTGCATCAGTTCAAGATACTCCAGATATTGATCTGTGATCCTGGCGATCGGGATATCGGATATATTAAGCTCTTCCTTCTTTATCAGATACAAAAGAAGGTCGAGCGGCCCTTCAAAAACCTCTAACTTTACTTTATATGTCATCTATCTTGGTAGGCCCACTATGCCTTTTACTTCATCCATTGTCCGCGAAGCAAAGTCTATCGCCTCTTTGGCCCCTTCTTTAAGGATCTCTTTTATCTTAAGGTCGGTCAGATGGGCTCTCTTTTCACGTATCGGTGCGAGATTTTCTATCAACATCTTCGCAAGGTTCTTCTTACACGCGGTGCAGCCTATGGAAGCCGATTCACATAAGCTCTTAGTCTCACGGCTCACCGCACCACCCCCAAAATTGGAGAGGTAGTTGAATACGGTGCATATGGACGGATGGCCCTTATCCTTTACATGGATGCGCTCAGGATCCGTGATCATCTGCGAGACCTTCTTCTCTATCGTCTCGGGAGTATCGGAAAGAGCGATAAAGTTACCATAGCTCTTTGACATCTTTCTATTATCCAACCCCAAAAGTTTAGGAGTTGAGGTCAATATAGGTTCGGGCTCCGGGAATACATTTTTCTTGTATAATGAATTGAATCTGCGCACTATCTCGCGCGTCAATTCAAGATGCGGAAGCTGATCTACACCCACCGGGACCGCGTTGGCTTTATAAAGAGCTATGTCGGCCGCCTGAAGGACCGGGTATCCCAGAAAACCATATGTGGTGATCTCTCTGCCCTTCAGCTCGCGAAGCTGTTCCTTATACGTCGGACATCTCTCCACCCACGCCAGCGGCGTCAGGTCCGACAATATCATCGCAAGCTCCAGATGCTGCGGCACCTGCGATTGGATGAATATGGTGCATCTATTGGGATCGAGCCCTGAAGCTATGAAGTCCTTTGCCACTTCATAGGAAAAGATCTGCATATCCTTGGGGTCCTCATATTCGCTCATGAGAGCGTGCCAGTCGGCAATCATGTAGAAACACTGATAGTCGTCCTGGAGCTTGACCCAATTATTCAGCGCGCCGACGAGATGCCCTAAATGGAGCTTCCCGGTAGGCCTCATCCCGCTAAGTATGCGTTTCCTGTTGGTCATGGTCTTTTCGAATCGAGCCTGCGTGCAACCTTCTCTATCTGGTACAGTTCAATGATGTCGCCTTCCTTTATGTCATCGTGCCTGTCGAGCGATATTCCGCACTCGACGCCCTCGTTGACCTCGCGCACATCGTCCTTGAACCGCTTCAATGAACTTATCTTGCCTTCATAGACCACTTCTTTATTTCTTATCAATTTGGCGATGCCGTGCCTTCCCATCTTTCCCTTGACTACCTGAGACCCCGCTATCGTGCCTGCCTTTGTCACCTTAAAGACCTGCTTCACGACAGCCCTTGCGACAAATACCTCTTTTGAAAAGGGCTCCAATAGTCCTTCCATGGCCGCGACAACATCCTGGATTGCCTCATATATGATCCCATATATCTTTATTTCGATCTCTTCTTTGGATGCCAGCTCAGCGGCCCTTTCATCTGTCTTCACGTTGAACCCCATGACTACGGCGTTCGAAACCATCGCCAGCATTATATCGGATTCATTGATATTGCCGACATCGGCATGGACTATCACGACCTTAACGTCCTTGGTATTGAGCTCAAGCAATGATGCTTTTATAGCCTCCACGGAGCCCTGCACGTCGCCTTTCAGCAGAACTGAAAGCTCTTTTATGGCCCCCTCTTTCATCTTTTTATAGAAATCTTCAAGAGTAACTCTCTTCGATGACCTTAGCCTATGAGCGCGGTCTTCGTCCTGTTTTAGCAGAGACAGGGTCCTTGCCTTCTTTTCGTCCTTCACCACAAAGAACTCTTCTCCGGCCATGGGAACTCCCGATAATCCGAGTATACTTACCGGCTTCGAAGGCGGAGCCTCTTTTATGCGCTCACCCTTATGATCGATCATAGCCTTCACGCGGCCATAGTTCCCGCCGCTCAATACCATATCACCCAAATGGAGCGTTCCGTTCTTCACAAGCATGGTCGCCACTGCGCCCTGTCCGCTCGACATCTTACCCTCTATGACTACCCCTCTTGCCTTAAGGCTGGGGTTTGCCTTTAATTCCAGTAGCTCGGATTCAAGCAACAACATCTCTAATAACTTATCCACGCCCTCGCCGGTCTTTGCGGAAACTGCTACGGTGACCGTCTTACCTCCCCAGTCTTCCGCGCTTAACCCTATCTGCGAAAGCTGCCCTTTAACCTTGTCTATATTGGCTCCCGGAAGATCGCATTTATTCAACGCCACGACTATTGTGGCTCCTGCGGCCCTCGCATGGTCTGCAGCCTCTTTCGTCTGAGGCATCACGCCGTCATCTGCCGCCACGACCAGCACTACGACGTCCGTGGCGCTGGCGCCGCGCGCTCTCATCGCGGTGAATGCTTCATGGCCCGGAGTATCGAGGAATGTAACGGAGCCATTGGCCAACCTCACTTCATAAGCGCCGATATGCTGGGTGATGCCGCCTTTTTCTTTATCCGCGACGCGAGTCTTCCTTATAAAGTCCAGAAGGCTCGTCTTACCGTGATCGACGTGCCCCATGAACGTAACGACGGGTGGGCGCGTCGCAATATTCTTCACGTCCTGCTTGTCTTCCATGTCGCGATGCTCTCTGACGACTTCGGCCTCTATCTTGACCGGCTTTCTGAATTCTATACCGTAGCCTTTAAGAAGTTCATTTACTATCTCTTCGCCCAAGCCCTGATTTATAGTGGCGAATATATTCCTCGCCATCAGTTTCATGATAAGTTCGTTGGACTTCACACCTATTTTTTCCGCCAGGTCT
>JAPLMH010000101.1 GCA_026387135.1 Candidatus Omnitrophota bacterium
TCTGATATCTTTCTTTACGGTAGGTCAGGATGAGGTGCGGCAGTGGAATGTTAAAGCAGGCTCTACAGCAGCTGAAGCAGCCGGTACCATACACTCTGATCTTCAGAAGGGATTCATAAGGGCGGAGCTCATTAAGTTGAATGATCTAAAGGCGTTAGGTAGTGAAGACGCTGTCAAGGCTCAGGGCAAGTTCTATCTTAAAGGTAAAGACTATATAGTAGAAGACGGCGATATTCTCTCCATCAGATTCAACGTTTAACCCCCCAGTAAAAAATCTAGTTCCTAACACTTGACAAAATAGAAACATAGTGTATACTTTGTAGCGCCCTAAGAAACAGGGTATGCCCTTGTACTAAGATGTATAAGGGCGTATTAGTCTGTACTAAAATAGTATAACTAGTACAAAGCAAGAAGGTGGTGGGATACTTATGCCAGAAGACAATGTCTTCACGGTTCAGGAAGTGGCCACATATCTTAGGATGAAGCCTGTCACTATATATAAGCACGCAAAGGCAGGCAAGCTTCCTTGTTTTAAGGTAGGGGCCAACTGGCGATTCAAGAAGTCTACCATAGACAGGTGGATTTCCGCACAGGAAGATAAAGAGAATAACGGAAGTAAATAACCTCGTAATCATTAAGATCGCGAGGTTTTTTGTTTCTATAGGGAATTATGGATAGACGTATAGTAATTACAGGTCTGGGTGTACTTGCTTCAACCGGTATAGGCAAGAATGATTTCTGGGCCGGCCTTAAAGAGGGGCGTTCCGGGATGAAGCCTATAACGTTATTCGACATGAGCACATGCAGGACCAAACTTGGCGGCGAGATAAGCGATTTTAAACCGGAGGAGATCTTGGGGGTTAAGGGTCTGCGTAATCTTGACCGAACTACCAAGCTGGCGCTTTGCGCGGCCGGGCTTGCATTGGATGATGCCGGTATAAAATATCCGCTTACGGAGGCCGAGACGGACGAATTCGGCGTATCGCTTGGTTCTACAATGGGTTCGGTATGGTCCATAAGCGAATTTGATAAAGAGGCTCTGCGCAACGGACCGCGGTCTGTTAATCCGGCGCTATTTTCCAATACTGTTATGAATTCACCGGCTAGTCATATGAACATAAGATTCAATATACAGGGTTTTAGCAGCACCGTTTCAACAGGATTTTGCTCAAGCATAGATGCTATATATTACGCTATAAATCAGCTTGAGCTTTATGACTATAAGGTGGTGTTAGCCGGTGGAGTAGAAGAGATGTGCGAACAGACATATAAAGGATTCCACAAGATAGGCCATTTGGCGGGCTCTCGCGCCGGCAAAGAGGAAGTCAATTGCCCGTACGACAAACGAAGAAATGGAATAATGTTCGGTGAGGGCGCGTCTATAGTTATACTGGAAGAACTTGAGCATGCCAAGAAGCGCAATGCCAGGATATATGCTGAGATATTAGGATATGGCACATCCTTTGATCCGAAGAGCAGGAATATCTACAGTCCGAAAGCCGAAGGTGCTACAGAAGCCATTAAGAACTGCCTGGATGATGCGAAGATAGACACAGGCGATATCGACTATATCAGCGCCAGCGGTAATTCAACGCTGGATTGCGATTGTATGGAGACGAGAGCCGTGAAGAATGTATTCGGGAAGAGGGCGAATAAGGTGCCTATGAGCTCGGTCAAGTCCATGATAGGCGAGAGCTTCTCCGCATCGGGCGCTCTGGGCATCGCTTCTTCCCTGGGCGTATTTGAAAAAGAGTTTATACCCCCGACGATAAATTATCATAATCCGGATAAGCGGTGTGACCTTGATTATGTTCCGAACAAGTCACAGCAAAACAGAGTAAAGAATATTTTGATCAATTCTTTCAGTCCCAGCGGTTCCAACTCAACGCTTATGATAGGTAGATATGAATAAGTTAGGCTTTATAGTGCATCCGATAAATGCGGCCTCTTTTAATGAATACTTCATATTCAAAAATATCATCTCCAGGGTATTGTCTGAAAGATCCTGTGGGGATTTAATAAAGTATCTGCCAACCTATAGATTATGCGGAATACCGAATATCAGATCCGTAAAGGGGATGGCCACGTGCGCCGATATAGTCCTGGTGCCTTTACTGCCCAAGCACATTGCGGTTATGCAGGAAGAGAAAGTGCTTAAAAAGATAGAGGACGGGATAAAGATATGTAAAAAGAATGGTTGCGGTATAGTCGGATTGGGGGCGCTGATATCTGTTGTAGGGAACGAAGGCGAAGCGCTTTCCAGGAGGGTGGATATTCCGATCACAAGCGGTAATACCCTAACAGCGTCTTTAACGCTGGATGGAATATACAAAGCGGCATACGCTATGGGCGTCTCTTTATCAGAATCTACCGTGGCCGTTATAGGGGCTACGGGAGATATAGGGTCTATATGCACAAAGGTCTTATCTAAAAAGGCAAGAAAGCTCAATATCGCGGCGAGGAACGAACAGAAGCTCAACGGGTTTGCTGACGTTGTAAGGCAACATGGCAGCGCCGATATAGAAGTATTCAAATATACAAAGGATGCGGTTAAGGGGGCGGATATCGTATTGTGCGCTGCCAGCGCGATGACCACGATCATCGATCCGGCTAGCCTTAAGCCGGGGGCGATCGTTTGCGATGTCGCGATACCTCCCAATATCGCGAAGGAAGTGGCTCTCTACAGGAACGATATATTATTCTTCGAGGGGGGATTGGCAAAGCTTCCGTACCCGAACGATATTACCGGTAAAGCGGTAAAGGAGCTCTTTCCTAAAGACAGCATATATGGATGCATTGCGGAGACTATGGCGTTGGCATTGGAGGGAAGATTCGAATCATATTCAATAGGCCGCGGAAATATCACCGAAGAAAAGATGTCAGAGATCAAATCGATGGCCGGTAGACATGGCATAACCATTGCAGATTTTTGTTGCGGTAACAGAGCGCTTACGGCAAGGGATATCGAAAATATTAAATTAAACGCAAAGAATAAGATGGAGACGTATTATGCTGCTAAAAGATAAAGTCGCGATAGTAACCGGTGGGACAAGAGGTATAGGTAGAGCCATCGTATTCGACTTTATCCAGAATGGCGCTAAAGTCTTGTTTACATATTTGAAGAGCGACGAATCCGCCGGGATCATCCTGGATGAGATAAAAGAGCTGAAAGGCGAAGCCGAGGCTGTCAAGGCCGATGTGCGGTTGTACGACGATGCGAAAAGAACCGTTGAAGAGGCGATCAACAAATTCGGGAAACTCGATATCCTGGTCAATAACGCGGGGATCACTAAAGACAAAGCCCTTATGATGATGGAACCATCCGAGTGGCTGGACGTGATAAACACAAATCTTACGGGTTATTTTAATATGGCAAAAGCGTCCATAGTCACTATGATGAAGCAGAAGAGCGGGGTCATATTGAATATCTCCTCAATAGCAGGAGTTGTCGGGATGCCGAGACAAGTCAACTATTCCAGCGCCAAAGCAGGCGAGCTGGGATTAACAAAGTCATTAGCAAAAGAGGTCGCATCATACGGTATCAGGGTGAATGCCGTAGCTCCCGGCTTTATCGAAACCGACATGACCAAAGAATTAAAGCAGAGGGATGAATTTATAAAGATGATACCTTTCGGAAGGTTCGGGAATGCCGAAGAGGTGGCTAAAGTAGTGACTTTCCTGGCGAGCGAAAAATCCGGGTACATTACCGGGCAAGTCTTGAAAGTCGACGGCGGTTTAGCGATCTAACATAGAGGGTATATATATGGCCAAAATAGAAAAAGATGCGCTGGAAAACGATCTAAAGGATATTATTGCCGAGATCGTAGAGATCGAACGGGACAAGATAACTCCCGAAGCGGATTTCGTGGAAGACCTCGGCATGGACTCTATGATGGCGCTGGAGATATTGGCCTCTATAGAGAAGAAGTATAAATTAAGGATCCCGGAAGAGAATCTGATCAAGATAACGAATTTTAACAGCGTTATGGGGCTTGTGGATAGTTTTCTAAATAAATAAAATATGAAAAGACGCGTTGTTGTGACAGGGTTAGGTGTTATATCATCCATAGGAATAGGCAGGGATGAGTTCTGGAAAAATTTAATAGCCGGAAGATCCGGCATAAGCGATATAGAGTCGTTCGACACGTCCGGCTATCCGGTACATAAAGGCGGCGAGGTAAAGAACTTCGATCCTTTACAGTTCATTCCTAAAAATAGATTAAATGGAATGGCGCGGGCATCGCAATTTGCTATAGCCGCTGCAAGACTGGCGTTTGATGATGCCGGGTTGAATGCCTCGGGCTATAAGAACAAGAAGGTGGCAGTGATCCTGGGGACGACAATGGGTGAGGGCGGGATGATAGAAGAAGTGGACAAACATTGGATAGGACAAGGCGAAGAGGATATCTGGGCGGCCACTATATCCAAGTATCCCGGAAATGCCATCTCTGACAACGTTGCCCGTTTCTTTGATTTTAACGGGATCTCTTTTGTGGTTCCCACCGCCTGCTCCGGAGGGAATTACGCCATAGGACAGGGGTATGATATTGTGCGCACGGGCATGGCGGACCTTGCTATGGTCGGCGGATCCGATCCTTTTTCAAGGATAGCGCTTACGGGGTTTAACAGGCTCTTCGCTATGGAGAGCGATATGTGCCGGCCTTTTGATAAGAACAGGGCAGGGATGATGCTTGGCGAAGGGGCGGGCATCCTGATCCTGGAAGATCTTGAATCGGCAAAAAAAAGAGGCGCCAACATATATGCCGAGATCAAAGGTTATGGGTTGAGTTGCGACGCAGACCACATGACCGCGCCGCGCGTGGAGAGCATAGTAAAGGTGATGGAGCGCGCCATAAAAAATAGCGGCGTAGACAAAGAGGATATAGGCTATATAAGCGCCCACGGGACCGGGACCCCCGCAAATGACAAGGCGGAATGCCAGGCTATAAGGACGGTCTTCGGGGATCTCTCTAAAAAATTATGCGTCAGCGCCGTCAAGTCGATGCTCGGTCATACTATGGGGGCTGCAAGCGCTATCGAGGCTATCGCGTGCTGCTTGGTCATAAAGGAAGGGATCATTTCTCCGACCATAAACTACGAGGTTCCGGACCCGGATTGCGATATCGATTGCGTTCCCAACAGGTCAAAAAAATGCCGTGCGCGGACGGTATTAAACAATTCGTTCGCTTTCGGCGGGAATAACGCATGTTTGGTACTAAAAGATATCTCATTTGACAAAGGTGATACAAATATATGATGAACCATAATTTCAACCTGTACTCGATACCTTCTTTTATCGCCTCGATCCTTTTGCTGGGGCTGGCGCTATTTGTTTACAAAAGCAACAGGCGCTCCCCGATCAATATCACTTTCGCCCTGGAGTGCTTCGTCTCCTTTATATGGCAGTTCTGCTACGGGATGATGTACCTCTTTTCATATGACAAAGATATGGCGCTCTTATGGATGAAGATCGGATATCTGGGCGTGATATTCATATCGGTCTTCATATACCATTTTATAATAGAATTTTTGGGTAGAAAAAAAGAGAGGATCGTCGCTTATG
>JAPLMH010000080.1 GCA_026387135.1 Candidatus Omnitrophota bacterium
GAATTTTATAGTTGGCCTAAAAAAAGAATTCAAAGAGGGCGGTAGTCCGTACTATACATATAAAGGTGTGAAACTACAGATTCTGGATAAGGAAGTGCTAAAAAAAATATTGGGCAAGATACAGAGCGAAGTTGCCAGAATAAATGCGGATAGGATTAGTAAACAAATTGAATCGATACAACAAGCGCAGCGCACAATAGCCGCTACACAGCAGGCGGCTCGCGCTTCCGCCGTTACGGTTAGATCACCGGTTCTTCCACCCAATCCACCGCAGACGCCGCGTGCGCCAACTACTCAGCCATATGTGCCCAGAACTCCGCCACCACCTCCAGTGCCTCAAAGGAGATAATAAAAGGATATCATGTCAAACACAGTCATAATAGGAGCCCAATGGGGCGATGAGGGTAAGGGCAAGGTCATAGATATATACTCCAAGAAGGCCGATGTCGTAGCCAGGTACCAGGGCGGTAATAATGCCGGACATACTGTAGTAATAGGTAAGGACTCGTTCGTCCTGCATCTTATACCCTCCGGGATACTACACAAAGGTAAGGTCTGCGTGATAGGTAACGGCGTTGTCGTAGACCCTAAAGCGCTGCTAGAAGAGATAGCCACGCTTGAGTCAAAAGGCATAAAGATCGGCAAAAGGCTTCTCGTAAGCCAAGACGCGCATGTGATATTTCCTTATCACCGTAAGCTGGACGAGCTTAGGGAAACGAAGAAAAAACAGAAGATAGGGACCACTAAGAGGGGTATAGGGCCTTGCTATGCCGATAAAGTGGCAAGGCTTGGCATAAGATTTGTGGATCTTCTGAACGAAAAGGTCTTTAAGGAAAAATTGAATGAAAATCTGGAGGAGAAGAACCCTATATTCTCAAAGATATACAATGTGGAGGGGTACTCTTTCGACGAATTGTACGAAGAATACTCCGGATATGCCGAAAGGATAAAAAAATATATCTGCAATACAACGGTCTATCTGAATGAGGCGGTCGGCAAGAAGAAGAGGGTGCTTTTTGAAGGCGCTCAGGGCACTCTTCTCGACGTCGACCACGGGACATATCCCTTTGTCACATCGAGCAATTCCACTTCGGGCGGGGCATCCACTGGTACCGGGGTCGGCCCGAACAAAATAGACAAGGTTATAGGGGTCGTTAAGGCTTACACTACGAGGGTGGGTGAGGGGCCTTTTCCGACAGAATTTTCAGATGACCTTATGGAGAGGATACGCACAAAAGGAAAAGAGTTCGGCGCCACCACTGGAAGGCCGCGACGATGCGGCTGGTTCGACAGTATTGTCGTAAAGCATTCCGTCATGGTGAACGGGATAGATGAGATAGTGGTGACTAAGCTCGATGTGTTGGATGACCTCGAGAGCTTAAAGATATGCACAGCGTATAAGTATGGCGGGCGTGTCTATAAGGATTTTCCTTCCGACATAGAGGTCTTGAGTAATTGTGAGCCCCTGTACGAAGAGCTGCCGGGATGGAAGAAGGATACCACCGGAATCACTTCATACTCAAGGCTTCCAAAGAACGCAAAAAACTACTTGAAGAAAATACAGAAACTTTTAAGCACTAAGATAGTGCTTATCTCGGTAGGTTCCGAGAGGAAACAGACTTTTTCCAGCGAGTAGAAGAAAGGAGCGGCAGTAAAGATGTCTTTCGATATTTTGAATTTGGCGCCCATAGGTTCCGTATTCGCCCTTGCATTTGCGGGATACCTAGCAATGAGGGTGTTGAAGCATGATGAGGGTACCCAGGAGATGAGGGATGTAGCCGAGGCGGTCAGGGAGGGTGCCAGCGCGTACCTGAAGAGGCAGTATTCGGGTGTCGCCATATTCTTCGGCGTGATGTTTTTGGTGCTTCTATTTTTAGCTTCAAGGAATTATCTTTCATATTTCGTTCCGTTCGCGTTCATTACAGGCGGATTCTTCTCAGGTCTATCCGGATACATAGGTATGAGCATAGCCACTAAGGCAAGCGCCAGGACGACTAATGCTGCCAGAACCAGTCTTAACTCCGCGCTTAGCGTTGCTTTCTCATCCGGCGCGGTCATGGGCCTCGTAGTTGTCGGTCTGGGACTCTTGGACCTGTCAATATGGTACTATCTTTTGAATTGGTACTATTCCTGTCACGCGATACCGGCCGGAATGGATAAATTAGGCATAATAACATCCACTATGTTATGTTTCGGGATGGGCGCCAGCTCCCAGGCTCTATTCGCCAGAGTGGGCGGCGGCATATTTACAAAAGCCGCTGACGTGGGAGCGGACCTTGTAGGAAAGGTTGAAGCCGGTATTCCTGAGGACGATCCACGCAATCCGGCGGTAATAGCCGATAATGTCGGTGATAACGTCGGAGACGTCGCAGGTATGGGCGCTGATCTCTATGAATCATATGTCGGATCTATAGTCGCGACCATGGCGCTTGGCGTTGCGGCTTTCGGAGCTCTTGGGTTGAGCCTTCAATCAATAACTATACCGATGGTCATGGCCGCGGTAGGCGTTATAGCTTCTGTTATCGGCACCTTCTTTGTCAAGACTGAAGAGAAGGCCGAACAGGGTGCGCTGCTCGCCGCCTTAAGGCGCGGCGTATATTCAAGCTCAATAATAGTTGCCATAGCTTCGTTCTTTGTCGTTAAGTTCAGCCTTGGTATGCAGTATATAGGCGTATATTACTCTGTTCTCGCGGGACTTTTGGCCGGAGTGGCGATCGGTTTCTTTACGGAGTTCTTTACGTCGAGTAAATATAGTCCCACAAGAAAGATAGCGGATGCTTCTCTTACAGGTCCGGCCACCGTCATAATAAGCGGTATTTCTGTGGGAATGTTATCTACGGCCTTACCGGTGATCGTCGTATCCATGGCTATAATGGCGAGCTACTATCTTTCCGGCGGCGCAACAAATCCGAATATGGGTCTTTACGGCGTAGGTATATCGGCGGTAGGAATGTTATCCACTTTAGGTATAACTCTGGCGACAGACGCTTATGGGCCGGTTGCCGATAATGCAGGCGGCAACGCGCAGATGACCAACCAACCCAAAGAAGTGAGAGAGAGGACCGATGCTCTCGATGCTCTCGGAAATACAACCGCCGCGACCGGCAAAGGCTTCGCGATAGGTTCGGCGGCGCTGACGGCTCTGGCTTTGATAGCCGCATACCGTGATCAGATAGTCATCCTTGGCGGTAAGATGGATCTGTCATTGATGAATCCTCAGGTACTGATAGGCCTCTTTATAGGAGGCATGCTGCCATTCGCTTTCTGCGCGCTTACCATGAGCGCGGTCGGCAGGGCGGCAGGCGCTGTTGTGGTAGAGGTAAGGCGCCAGTTTAAAGAGATAGCCGGTCTGATGCAGGGTAAAGCAAAGGCAGATTATGCGCGCTGTGTCAGCATCGTAACTAAAGCGGCTCAAAAAGAGATGATCTTACCGTCGGTGCTTGCGATAGCGGCTCCCATTATAATGGGAGTATTGTGTGGTATAAACAGCGTAGCGGGGATGTTGACTGGAGCCACCGTCACAGGATTTGTTCTGGCCGTAATGATGGCGAACTCCGGCGGCGCATGGGACAACGCGAAAAAATATATAGAGGAAGGCCATCACGGCGGAAAGGGGTCTCTACCCCACAAGGCCGTAGTAGTAGGAGATACCGTCGGGGATCCGTTTAAGGATACTTCGGGCCCGAGCCTTAATATCCTGATAAAGCTGATGTCGATGGTATCCATAGTCTTCGCGGCGTTCATAATTCACAATACATTGTTAAAATAAATTGTGACAGAAAACAAAGTACCCGGACATGTCGCTATAATAATGGATGGCAACGGGAGATGGGCCAGCCAAAGAAACCTACCCCGTATAGCCGGACACAGGGCGGGAGTCAAGTCTGTAGAGGAAGTTATCAAAGGCGCTAAAGAGTCAGGAGTCAAGATCCTGACTCTTTACACTTTCTCGACCGAGAACTGGAAGCGGCCAAAGTATGAAGTCGAGGCGCTTTTTAAGCTGCTCGAAAACTATATAGACGCCAAGGCCGATAACCTCACAAAAAATAATATAAGATTATCCGTAATAGGAAGGCTTGAAGGGCTCCCGGACAGCGTCCGGAATAAATTGAAGGTCGTTATGGAGAAGACCAAAGATAATACGGCCCTTACGTTGAACCTTGCCCTGAATTACGGCGCGAGGACCGAGATCTTGGACGCCGTCCGCGCTATCGTGGATGATTGCGCTTCGAAGAAGATAAGAGCCGAAGAGATAGACGAAAAAAGCTTTTCGGATCATCTATACACAAAAGGCATACCGGACCCGGACCTTCTGATAAGGACCTCCGGCGAGATGCGTCTATCGAATTTTCTCCTTTGGCAGTTGTCGTATTCCGAACTGTATATATCTAAAAAATTATGGCCCGATTTCAAAAAGAATGATTTTCTCAAGGCCATAAAAGAGTATCAATCGAGGCAGAGGCGGTATGGCGGATAAAAGCTCGCTTAAGAATAGACTCATAAGCTCGGCTCTCATATTGACCCTCATAGCGATAATAATCTTCTACACACCGAACTGGGCATTCTCGCTATTGGCTTCCATCATGATCGGCTGCGCCCTATCGGAATTTTTTAATCTGGCCCAGAAGAAGGGCATATTCGTATATAAATATTTCGGGATACTGATAGGCATGCTCGTTCCCGTGATCCTATACTTCCAATCGGGCGCTGAGGGATATTTTGCGGTCGAGCCGTTCTTTATAGTAATCGCGTGTCTCTTCACATTTGTGCTTCTATTCATACGCCGCGAGAATTCACAGGCTCTCTCCAGCATATCCGTCACAATGTTCGGTCTCCTGTACATAGCGTGGTTCTTTTCATTCTTCGTAAAGTTGAAATTTCTGCCTCAAGGGCCGTTATTGGTAGCGTTCCTGATATTGGTCACAAAGATGGGGGATGTCGGAGCATATTTTGTAGGAAGATCTATAGGCAAGCATGGCCTTATCCCAAGGATAAGCCCGAACAAGACCGTTGAGGGAACGATAGGCGGCCTGATCTTCAGTGTGGCAACGGCCCTTATAAGCAGATCGTATCTGCCAAACTACTCATTTGCGCATCTCTTAACGCTCGGACTTCTTCTTGGCATATTGGCCCAGGTTGGCGACCTTGCCGAATCTTTGATAAAGAGGGATTGTAACGTCAAGGATGCCGGTAACAATATTTCGGGATTCGGCGGGATGCTCGATGTTATCGACAGCCTGCTATTCACGGCACCGATATTCTATTTTTATGTCAAGGTACTGATCAAATGAGAAAGAGAATAGCCCTCTTAGGTTCCACAGGCTCCATCGGAGTGAACGCGCTTAAGGTCATATCTTCGCTAAGCGACAAATTTGAAATAATCGCGCTATCCGCAGATTCAAATATAAAGGCGCTTTCAGGCCAGGCCCGGAACTTCGGTCCGAAAGTACTATGCGTGAGAGACGCGGCGCTGGCCGGAAAACTTAAAGCCATCGTTCCTTCCGGGATCGGGATACTGAATGGCTCGAGCGGTCTTGAGGAGATAGTCTCGCGTAGAGATGTCGATATAGTCATCTTTGCGATAAGCGGGAGCTCCTGCATAACCCCTCTCTTACGCGCCATAAAGAACAGAAAGAGAATAGCTCTTGCCAATAAAGAGAGCCTGGTGAGCGCGGGCGCAATTGTCATGCCTTTGGCAAGGAAGTATAATGTGCCGATCATACCCGTAGATAGCGAGCACAGCGCTATATTCCAGTGTTTAGGAAGCGAGAAGAGGCCTTTCTTAAATAAGATGTACCTTACCGCTACCGGCGGCCCTCTTCTCGATATCCCGAAAAGTAGATTCGACAAATATTCGCGCAAATTTATCCTGAAACACCCCAAGTGGAAGATGGGCAGCAAGATATCGGTGGATTCGGCGACCATGATGAATAAAGGATTAGAGGTGATCGAGGCGAGATGGCTTTTCGATATTGAAGAAGATAAGATCGACGTACTGGTGCACCCGGAAGCGGCTGTGCATTCCATGATAGAGCTCATCGACGGGACCGTCTTCGCCCAGATAAGCCTCCCGGATATGCGCATACCCATACAATACGCCATTACTTATCCCGCCCGTCTCTGCACAGAGGTGGAGTTCCTCGATTTTTCAAAGATAAAGAATCTGTCATTCAGGAAGCCGGATCTGAATAAATTCCCGTGTTTGAGGTTGGCGCGCGAGTCCCTGAAAAGGAGCGGAACGTATCCGGCCGTACTCAATGCCGCAGATGGAGAGGCCGTAAATAGCTATCTTAAAGGTAAGATAAATTTTTCGCGCATACCCGCTGTGATAGAAAAGGTGCTGGAGCATCATAAGAGATCACCAAACGAGCCCTCGATAGGCGATATAATGGGAGCCGAATCCTGGGCGAGAGAGGAGACTTTAAGACTGTGTCGTTAGTATATTTTTTGGTAGTATTGAGCGTTCTGGTTCTGGTGCATGAGTTCGGACATTTTATCGCGGCGAAACGGATAGGGGTCAGAGTGGAGAAATTCTCTTTCGGCTTCGGTCCAAAGTTATTTTCCATAAAAAGAGGTGATACTGAATATCTCATATCCGCTATACCTCTTGGAGGTTATATAAAGATGGCCGGCGATGAGCCCGGGGAGAGCCTGACCGGAAAAAGTTTTGAGTTCTTATCAAGGTCTGTATGGGATCGCTTTCAGGTGATATTTGCAGGGCCTCTCCTTAACTATGTGTTGGCATTTCTGATATTTTCCGTGATATTCATGTTCGGAAGCCCGACCCTTACTACGGAGGTTGGCTCGTTATTAAAGGACTATCCGGCCGAAAAGTCGGGCCTGGTGGTCGGCGATAAAATTATTAAAGCGGATGGCAAGGACGTCAAGTACTGGGAAGATATGACCGAGATAATCCATAAGCATCTCGAAGGGCCAATAAGACTTACAGTGGAGAAGAACGGCAAGATAGTTGAGATCGATATACAGCCTGTCATCAGAGAGATCAAAGACATATTCGGTAAGCAGACGAAAATAGCTCTCCTGGGCATAGCCCCTTCGCAAAGAATAGAGAGCGTGCGATACGGTTTCTTCGAATCTTTTTCAAAGGGCCTCAAGAAGATCATCGATCTTACCACGGTTACTTATAAGGCCCTATGGTCCATTGTCACCGGCAGGCTTTCGGTAAAAGAGTCGATGACAGGCCCGATAGGTATATTCATAATCACGGGCAAGGCGGCGCAAATGGGCCTTATCTATCTATTTCACCTCATGGCCATGCTGAGCGCTTCACTGGCAATATTTAACCTATTGCCGCTGCCGGTCCTCGACGGAGGCCATATCCTCTTCCTTTTTATGGAAAAGTTAAGAGGCAGGCCTCTATCGGTTAAAGTGCAGGAGAATATAGCGAATATAGGGGTGGGATTGCTTATATTGCTGACAGTTTTCATATTCTATAGCGACATAATCAAGTTCGGTATATTTGACCATATAGGAAAGTTCTTTAGGCATAGATGATCAAGAGAAGAGAGACGAGAGTCGTTAAGGTAGGCGGTATAAGGGTGTCGCCTTGCGGACAAGCACGTTTATGTCCTTGATGTCCGACTTAGCTAAAAACGTGCAGTAATTTACAATCG
>JAPLMH010000173.1 GCA_026387135.1 Candidatus Omnitrophota bacterium
CGCGGTTGCTTTCCTGAGCTATTCCAGTAAGGGCAGCGCCGAGGGAGAGCTTGTAGATAAGATGAGGGAAGCGGTTGCTAGGGCCAAAGAGATAGCGCCCGACCTTCTGATAGACGGGGAGTTTCAGGCGGATAGCGCGATAGTGCCGGAGGTCGCAAAGATAAAATGCGGCGATAATCCGGTGGCCGGCAAGGCCAATGTATTGATATTCCCAAACCTGGACTCTGGTAATATTTCGTATAAACTGACGCAGAGGCTCGCCAACGCAAGGGCCGTAGGCCCGCTACTCCAGGGGTTCAGAAAGCCTGCGAGCGACCTGTCGAGGGGATGCAGCGCGGAAGATATCGTTGACGCGGTCGCGGTCACGGCTGTAAGGGTTTAAAACCAAAGATGTTAATACTAGTCATAAACTGCGGAAGTTCATCCGCCAAGTACGAGTTGTTCGATGTTACGAAGCACAGTTCTTTGGCAAAGGGGTTGATAGAACGCATAGGACAGCCGGGGTATTGCGAGAATCATTACGAAGCGATATCCCTGATAGTCGACGCCCTTACGGACAAAAAAACGGGAGCGATAGGATCGAAGGACGAGATAGATGGCATAGGGCACAGGGTGGTCCACGGCGGAGAGGAATTCAAAACATCGACTCTCATAACGGGTAAAGTCATAAAGTCGATAGAGAAATATGCCGAGCTGGCTCCTCTGCACAATCCGCCGTCGCTTTTGGGAATAAAGGCATGTTTCGATATACTCAAGGGCATACCCCAGGTGGCTGTCTTCGATACATCATTCCATCAGACGATGCCCGAGAAAGCTTTTTTGTACGGACTGCCTTACAAATATTATGAGAAGTACGGCATAAGGAAATACGGTTTCCACGGGACGAGCCATAGGTGGGCGGCCAAAGCCGCGGCCAGAGAATTAAAGAGGCCCATTGAGAGCCTGAAGATCATTACCTGCCATCTGGGAAACGGCTGCAGCATGGCGGCTGTTGACAGAGGCGAGTCTATAGACACCACGATGGGTTTCACGCCTCTCGAAGGGCTTCTGATGGGGACCCGCTCCGGAGATCTTGATCCGGCAGTGGTCTTCTATCTGATGGAAAGAGAGAACCTATCACCCCAGGATATAAGTGATATCCTGAATAAGAAGAGCGGGTTATTGGGCATATCGGGAGTGAGCAACGATATGCGGGATATTCTAAAGGCTTCAAAGAGCAGGAAAGTCAAAACGTCTACGCGCGCGAAATTGGCCCTGGAGATATTTATATACAGGATAGAAAAGTATATAGGCGCGTATCAGGCGGCTATGAAGGGCCTGGACGCTGTGGTATTTACGGCAGGGATAGGAGAGCATAATCCCTGGTTGATCAACAGGATAAAGAAGGATTTGAAGAGAGTGGTTGGTATAAGAGCGAAGTTCCTTGTGATACCTGCAAACGAGGAGTTGTTGATCGCAAGAGACACTTACGAAATAATCAAGAAAGGATAAATAGATGGCACTGCCAAAGAGGAAACACTCGAAATCGAGACGTGACAAGAGAAGGTCGGCTAACAGTAAATTGTACGCTTCGAACCTTTCGATCTGTTCGAATTGTAAAAAGTCTGTTCAGCCCCACAGAGTATGTCCGTTTTGCGGATATTATAAGGGCAAGCCCGTAGTGACAATTAAAGTAAAAGAGAAGAAGAGATAATTTACCAGGGAGGAAGCTTAAGCGTGAAGATCGTACTGGATGCGATGGGCGGCGATAATGCGCCCGCGGTAGAGGTAGAGGGCGCTATACAGGCGGTAGAGGAGTATGGACATGACCTCATACTGGTCGGCGACGAGGGCCGCATCAAGAAGGAGCTGGAGAAGCACGGTTTCTCATCGGATAAGATCACATTGAAACATGCATCGGAAGTGATAGAGATGCATGATCCGGCGGCATTATCCGTAAGGCGTAAGCGCGATTCTTCTATAGTAGTGGGGATGGACCTTATTAAAAAAGATCAGGCGGACGCTTTTGTAAGCGCCGGCAATACCGGTGCGGTGGTCTGCGCGGCGACCATTTCACTGAGGTTGCTGCCGGGTATCGAGAGGCCGGGTATAGCGATAGTTATACCGACTCTGAACGGTACTTCCATGATAATAGATGTGGGCGCAAATATAAGCACCAAACCCATGCATCTTTTACAATACGGAATCATGGCAGATGCATATTCGCGGTATCTTCTGGGGAAAACCAATCCATCGGTCGGGTTATTGAGCGTAGGTGAGGAAGAGAGTAAAGGGACAGAGTTTGTTAAGGAAGCGCATACGCTCCTTAGTGAATCAAAATTGAATTTTGCGGGCAACATTGAAGGCCGCGATGTTTACTCGGGAAAGGTTGATATCATATTGTGCGACGGATTCGTCGGCAATGTTATACTTAAGATATCGGAAAGTGTGGCAGATACTATAATGCAATTGTTAAAGCGGGAGATAAAGGCCGATTTTCTGGCCACGATAGGCGCAGTGTTGTCGAGTTCTGCATTCCATGAACTTAAAAGAAAGATGGACTATTCGGAACACGGAGGAGCGCTTCTGCTAGGCGTCGATGGCAGATGCATAATATCTCATGGCTCATCTACACCGAAGGCTATTAAGAATGCCATCAGGGTGGCCGCCGAGTTCGTAAAACAGGATGTCAATAAACATATAATAGAGGAATTGGAGAGCTATTAAAAGATGTGCCAGTCTAAAAAAGCAGGGATAATCGGTTTAGGGATGTATCTTCCGGAAAATGTGCTGACCAACGCGGAACTCGAAAAGATGGTGGACACAACGGATGAGTGGATAGTTACGCGCACCGGCATAAAAGAGAGAAGGATAGCGTCGAGCGATGAAGCCACGAGCGATATGGCCGTCAACGCCGCCAAAGAGGCTCTTAAAAACGCTAACCTTACGCCCGACGATATCGATCTCATAATAGTGGCTACCATAACTCCCGACATGTTCTTTCCCGCGACCGCGTGCCTGGTCCAGGCGAAGCTTGGGGCCAGAACGATCCCCGCATTCGATATAAGCGTGGCATGCTCCGGCTTCATCTATGGTTTGACGATAGCCAGCCAATTTATATCGCTCGGAACATACAAACACGCTCTTGTAATAGCCGCGGAAAAATTGTCCTCCGTAACCGACTGGAGTGATCGCGCAACATGCGTATTGTTCGGGGACGGTGCAGGAGCCGCCGTACTGGGTCCTGTTGATGAAGGCGGCATACTTTCTACATTCCTGGGAGCCGATGGAAATAAAGGGGATCTTATCAAACTTCCCGCGGGCGGCTCGCGCATACCGGCCACGAAGGAGAGTGTTGACGCGAGGCTGCATTTCATAAAGATGAATGGCACGGAATTATTTAAAGTTGCGGTAAAGATCATGGCCGATGCCGCGCTGGGCGCCACAAACCCTCTAGGGTTAAAAGCGGAGGATATAAAACTTGTCATACCGCACCAGGCTAATATAAGGATACTCAATGCCGCGGCCAAGAGGATGGGATTGAGGCCGGACCAGATATACCTAAATATAGAGAAGTACGGTAATATGTCAGCCGCATCGATCGCGGTAGCGCTGGTGGAGGCTGTTAATAAAGGCCTCATAAAGAAGGGCGACAAGATAGTATTGGATGCGTTCGGCGGCGGATTGACGTGGGGAGCTATGGTCATAGAATGGTCGAAATAGCGTATATATTTCCGGGGCAGGGCGCGCAATTTTCCGGTATGGGTAAGGACCTGTACGATAACTTTCCCGCCGCAAAGGAAGTATTTGATAAAGCAAATTCCATACTTAAGATAGATATAAAAAAATTATGTTTTGAAGGGCCTCAGGATGCGTTATCGACCACAGCGAACAGCCAGCCTGCTATACTTACCACAAGCATCGCCGCGTTGCGCGCTTATGAGTCTTCTCCTCTAGCCGGTCAATACATACCCAAATTCAGTTTAGGCCTAAGCCTCGGTGAATACACCTCTTTAGTAGCGGCTGGGGCTATATCTTTCGAGGACGCTTTGGTCTTGGTAAGAAAACGCGGGGAATTCATGGAAGAGGCCTCGAGAAAAAATCCTGGTTCGATGGCATGCGTTCTCGGAATGGATCTAAAGGCCGTAGAAGACCTGTGTAAAGGAATAGGATGCGAGATAGCCAATCTTAACTGTCCCGGTCAGGTCGTGGTATCCGGAAAGACGAATAATGTTGAGCTCTTTGCGAGCCTCGCCAAGGATAAAGGGGCCAAGAGGGTACTGATGCTGGACGTAAGCGGACCGTTCCATTCGTCACTTATGACCACAGCGCGCGATAAATTGAAAGATTATATCGATAAAGCGCAATTTAATTCACCTAAACTAAACTTCATAAGCAACGTAGATGCAAAGATACAGACGGACCCGGTCATAATAAAAGCTAACCTCATAAAGCAGGTCAATTCAAAGACGCTCTGGGAGGAGTCCGTCAGGCTCGCGGCGCAGAACGGCATAAAGACGTTCCTGGAGATAGGCCCGGGTCAGGTATTGAAGGGGCTTCTCAAGAAGATAGATCCCAAACTGGAAGTAAAGAACTTCGGAGTTCTTCAAGATCTGCAGGTAGCTACTGTTCAATGAAATCCTTTTCATCCAAGAAGGCGCTGCTTCTGGTCCTTCTGGCGGTCGCGGCGGGCATCCTCATATTAGAGATAAATTCCAATCCGTCATTATTCAAACTTAACGGACAGAGTTTAGGGTCATACGAATATATCAGAAGAGGAGAGAAGTTCCTCGATAAAGGACTTTACGACAAGGCGATAATCTGTTATGAAAAGGCCTATGAGTCGTCTCCGGGCAGCGCTCCGATAATATCCGATATTATATTTGTCTATTCCAAATACGCGTCAGTTCAGGCGGATTCGGAAAAATACGATGAAGCGATAGAATATTTGATCAAGGCTTACAAGATAAAACAGGACCCGTCCACTACGCAGAATCTCGCCATAATGTAATCTATTTCTAATGACGGAGTGATAGAATTTAAAAAAGGTCGGGAAGATATAGCTTTATTGTGCCTGAAAGAATCATCGCTCATATACAAAGACGGCAGGACATTTGCTTTACTCGGGGATGTATACTATAAAATTGGAGAGCTGAAGAAGGCCCGGTTCTACTGGCACAGGGCAAGATCGCTTCATGCGGACGATCAAAACCTTTCATTCAAACTGAAAAGAGTGACCAAAGAGATGGCGTTGGCGAACATAGAAAAAGAGATAGATCTGCCGCACTTTGAGGTGAAGTACAAGGAGAGCCTGCCTATAGATGCAGGTCTAGCCGCGTCAATTTTGGAGAAGGCGTATTCCGACGTCGGTAAGGACCTCGCTTACTTTCCCAGAACGAAGACGGGGGTATTCTTCTATTCGAGCAGTGATTTTAAAAATATATTCAAGATGCCCGTCATGGTCAGGGCATTTTATGACGGTAATATAAGAATGCCCGTTCCAAATGAACGGCTATCCCAGGAAGAATTTTCAAGACATATCTATCATGAATATACGCACGCGTTATTATCGGCGAAGACCATGAATAGCTGCCCGGTGTGGTTCAGCGAGGGCATAGCCATGTGGGAGGAGTTCAGCAAGAGCGGCCAAAAATTGAAAGACCTATTCGTTAATATCAAAACGGTGGATGACATAACTTTGGAGAATCTTGATAGAGAGTTCTATAGTAACGAGATCGGCCCGAATAGGGCAGCGTACTACCTACTCTCTTACACGGTTGCGTCATACATCATAGATAGCTGGGGAGTGGCGGGCCTGCAGGGCATACTTAAAAGGCTGGCAGACGGCCAGCATGTGGTCAATGCCATAGACGACCAATTCCTGCTTTCGGAGAAGGAGTTTGAGGGCAGGTGGAAGGCGTACATCAGGAATAAATAC
>JAPLMH010000174.1 GCA_026387135.1 Candidatus Omnitrophota bacterium
AAAGAATATTTTAAGAAGAAAAAAGGATTCGGTGTTTTAAGCACTGCCGATGATAAAGGAATAGTCAATTCAGCTCCATATGCCAGTCCTCACGTGATAGATGATACGCATGTAGCGTTCATTATGGGTGACAGGCTGAGCCACGCTAACATAAGAAAAAATCCGTATGCGGTATATCTTTTCAAAGAGGGCTTGTTCGGTTATAGCGGTAAGAGGCTATATCTGAAGAAAGAAAGTGAGTCCGACGATCAGGGCTTAATTGTAAATACTTGCAAAGCGACATACCCCGGACCATATTGTATTCCGCAGTTCATTAAGGGCAGTTTCATCGTATTTTTTAAGGTCGAATCCGTGCTACCGCTTATCGGAGACGGTACATAAAATAGACAGACTATTTCTCGTACCGGCAAGCCTTTCTTGCTCTTTCTCGCCCGATCTTTAATGATCTGCCTATTGCTTGATAGCTCATTCCTAATATATGCCCCGCCATGCTACGCTATAAAAACTTGCGTGGCGGGACAATTTCTTTGCCTTGTCAGTGTGCATTCTTCACCCAAAAGCGCAAGGGTTTAAGATTTTATCTTAGTGGCTTGCAAATTTCGATTTTAGAGGGTATACTCATTTATAATGATTTGAATGTAGCATAATGAAAAGAAAGGAGTGGAAAAGAAATGAAAAAGATAGCAGGCTTGTTAATTATTATTGCCTTATTTAGCACCACTTTGCCCGTATTCGCAGATACCATTTGTGGCATGAGCAGGGAAGAGTACAGGAAAAAATCATTGTATGATAAAATAATGGATCCGATCAAAAATTTTAAGGTTGCCGAAAAGGATAAGATTAAACCCATTTTCGGAGACAAGGTGAAGCAAGACACCGGGAAAGCCATAAAGTAGTAAATAGTAATTTTTTCACATCAAAAGGATACTGTCCGGTTTCATACCGGCAGTGTCCTTTTGTTTTATAACAAAAAATAGGAACAGGTTCATTCCTAACATATGCCCCGCCCCATCTCTAAAAACTTGCGTGGCGGGACAATTGTTTTGCCTTAAGAGCGTGTATTTTGTATAATATAGATTATCTGTTGTTTGAGAAAGCAAAAGCGATGCTAAGGCAGCGTTAAAAAATGTTTAAATCGGCATTTTTGGCACTAGCGATCCTCGTTATTTCTGTTACGGTGGCGTTGGCCGTAGTAGACATCCCGTATGTCAAACAGAAGCCGAACATGTGCGGCGCCGCATGTCTCTCCATGGCCTACAAGTCGTTTGGCGAAGACTATACACAGGATGAGATATTCGAATTTACCGCCACTCCTTGCATCGTGGACGGTAAGAATAGACCCACCAACCCTATCTATAAGATGGCGCAAGACCCGCTTAACAGGGGATATCATGCCATCGCCATCCAGGCAAAAGATCCGATGGTCTTTTTCCAATTATTTTCCACGATAAAAGATAGGATCAGGGTCATTGTGAGCATGGTGCCCGGCGTAGGGGTCCATGGATCGCATTTGATGCTTCTTATAGACGCTAATGAAAAGGATCTCGTATTCCACGATCCGGATAAATGCCCGTCATATCATCTGACCAGAGAAAAATTTATCAAAAAATGGGTATCTTTCGGCTTAATAGCGATAAGTAAGGATGCGCCGAAGGCGTATAGTTGTCCTGTCTGCGGCGGATCCGTCCCAGATAATGTCACATGCCCCAAATGCGATAAGAGCATACCTCTTGAGCCAAAAGAGGTGTTAGGGTGTGTTAATGACGAGTGCTCCGGCAAGATGTGGACGCTGCTCTTCTGCCCTTATTGCAGTATGAACATAAACGGGATACAGGATGGTAAGGCAAAAAGTCCATACAGAAAGAAAAAAATTAAAAAAAAGGAGATCTTGGCATGAGGCAATCGCGGCCGCCAGGATCAAACAGATGATGAACGAGCAAGCTCAACAATAGACAAAGCGCCAGCATTTTTCTATATTTGTGATATACTATTAGTCATTACACTAGGAGGATATCGTGAGAATAGGAAAAGAAAAGTTGCTCTCCTGCGTTTTGGTATTCGCATTATTATTTTTAACCGGTATAAGCGGATGCAGTTCTAAAAAATCCGACTCTCCATCACAAAGTACGCCGCCGGCAACTGAGCCCGTCGCTCCTGCAGAACCGGCAGCACCCGTCGAACCGTCCGCTCCGGCCCAACCTGGCTCAGACCCTAATGCCGCGGACCTTCTGGGCACAAGCCTCTCATTTACCCCTGACGGCTCCTTAGAGCCTGCTGCCGAAATTGCGGCAGGACAAAAAGGAACTTTTAATTCCAAGATATTCAACGGAGGCGCCACCGACGCGAACAATGTCCTGGTCAGGTTCGAAGTGGACGGCATAAATTCGGGTGAGACCACGATACCGATAATCTCCCAAGGCCAGGACGCGCAGTCTGCCCCCGTAGCTTATACTTTCAATGAGCCGGGCTTACGCACGATCCACCTGGTCATAGATCCGAATAGTCAGGTCCCGGAGACCAATGAAGAAAATAACGGCGATCTTACGGCCACCGTAAATGTTCTTGCCGCAGGGCAAGTTCCGGCAGCTCCGGGCGGCCCTGTCGCTCCGGGCGGCCCTGTTGGACCTGTAGTGCCCGGCGCCCCCGCGGAGGGCGTAGACCTTTTAGGCGGTCAGCTATATTTCGTTCCGGATAATTCCCGGCAGTCCGTATTGCAGACTACCATAGGACAGAGAGGCACTTTATACGCAACCGCATCTAATGCCGGCAATACACAGGCGACGAATGTTACCGGGTATATAGAAGTGAGGGGCATAAATGTCGGCAATATAAACCTTGGTAATATCCCGGCAGGGCAGGAATCCGTCCCCGGCTCGACTTCGTATACATTTAACGAAGTTGGCACATACTCTTTGTGTTTATTTGTCAATGCCGCGCCCGGA
>JAPLMH010000140.1 GCA_026387135.1 Candidatus Omnitrophota bacterium
GTGCCATTTCTCGGGCAACGGTCTCATAGATTTGGAGAGCATTTCAAACTTCAGCACCTTTATCGATGGTTCATTGGTCCTGGTCTTAAAAGTCTCTCCGGAGACGCCTATGAAATCGCCAATGTCGGTATTGTTAGACAGTTCAAAAGCATCGGGGCCTACGATATCGGCTTTAACATATAACTGGATCTTGCCGGTGGAATCTTTGAGGTCGTAGAATTTTGCCTTGCCATGTTCCCTGCAGGCCATGATCCTGCCTGCTAAGGTGGCGGTCTTACCATCAGCAAAATTATCGGTGAGTTCTTTTATTGTGGAGGTGGTGGAGAACTTTCCGCCATAAGCATATATGCCTTTACTTGTTATGGCATCCAGCTTCGCCCGTCTCTGTTTTATCAGATCGCTCTCTTCGTGCTCAATAGTCATGGGCATGATTATATACTAATATCGCCGTACGGTCAAGCAGCCCGGGCGCTAGCGGCTTTTATCATACCTAGCCTGATACATGTCTTGCTCGGAAGGTATGCCTCCCCACCCCTTCTCAGAAGAGATAGGCTCATATTTATTATCCACCAATTTTTTCTCAACCTTTCCCGTGACCTTATTGACCAAAACCTTCTCGCCGCTCACCCGGACTTCTTTATATATCAGTTTTTCCAATATATTCAGAGCGTACAATGGTGTGGCGATCATAGATAGCAACATTAACAATACAACGATCTTCTTCATTCCCGCACCTCCGTTATTTTTTCCGAAATCTCAATGCTAGTGCTTATGGATTAAAGCATGCTCTATCGTCCCAACCCTGTAACATAAGTTAGAGATATAGTACGTTATGCTGATGATCCATATTGTGGCAGTGATAATAAGCAACTTTACATAGATGGGCCTTATTGGCTTCATATTATTCTCCTTTCTGGTATCCTTTCCGAAATCTCAGGGCTAATCTCTCCAATAAAAGAAACCCAATAACACCACTATAATTACTATAAAAATTATTACATATACATACATTCCAGCACCTCCGTTACTTTCCGAAATTCTTGGCTGGTGGAGTGGTTTGTTGGTGCTTTTTCTTCTCTGCGTCGGCTTTTGCTATCATTACCTGCTTATCGTGTTTATGTTTATTCTTGTCTCCTTTATCGCCCATTTGCTCCTCCTTTATTTTAGCAACGAAATCTCAAGGCTGTTTATGTTTCCGATTAAATTATATGCTTCCGCAGCGACGAGGTCAATCTATTTATCTGAAAGAAACTTATGACTCTTTTATGAAGAAAATGATATTTTTAGTCTCTTGTGAAATGCTTTTGCGATCCTAGCCAAAGTGCTCATATTATATCCATCATACTCTCCGCTTTCATAGCGCGCTATAGCGGTCCTTGAGGTACGGACCTTTCTGGCAAGCTCCAGCTGGCTCATCTTCGCTTTATGCCTTAATTCGGCTATCCGCTCACCGATATTCATTATATCGGATACTTCATTATAGACAGTTTTAAACTTCGAGCTTTCCATCTTTTTATCAAATATTGACTTTTTCATTGTGCTGCTCCTATCGCTCATTTATACAACAAAATATTTATTACGGATCCGTATCGCCTTCCTAAGCTCATTACGATCAAACTTCTGTCGTTTCTTCGTATATGCCGATGTAATTATTATCTTCTTCCCCGTAAAGAAGAAACAGAAGAACCGCTCTTTCTTTGGTTTAAAACAGTATATCTTATTTTGTCTGTCCTCAATTCGAAATTTTGTCTCATCATAAATACGCCCTGTATCGGCTATCCTTTTTACAAGGAATAATAGACTTGCTTGAGTAACATCATCACAACATTCAAAATAATCATTTACGCTGGATAAACCTTTCGTTTCCGCATGGAAGTATGCGGAATAATACTCGCCACTATATACAAGAAAGCCCTCGTAATAATCCGACGCATGTCTTTTTTCTATATCCATAATGAGTGTATCATATTTGAGACATTTAGTCAATACGAAAAACCAAATTTTGTGATTGCCAGCCTTATCCCCACAAGTTTCTATCGAGGCTTCTGTAGGATATAGCCTCGGAGATGTGGTGGGTTTCGATGATATCTTTGCCGTCAAGATCGGCGATGGTCCGGCTCACCTTCAATATCTTGTCATAGGCCCGGGCCGATATGCCGAGTTCCAGAATGGCAAGCTTCAATAGCTCTTCCGCCTCTTTATCAAGGGCGCAGTATCGCTCCAGCTCCTTCGGCTCAAGATGAGCGTTAAATATAATGCCGTCTTTTTTATAACGACTCTTTTGGGCCTCGCGGGCTTTATCGACCCGCCTCCTGATCTCCTCCGATGGCTCGCCGCGTCGCCGCGCCTTTTATCGGTGAGATGTTCATACTTGAGCCTCGGCACCTCAATATGTATGTCTATCCTGTCCAGGAGCGGCCCTGATATCCTTGATAGATAGTTCTGTATCTTGATGGGCGAGCAGTGGCATTCTCTTTTTGGATCGGTGAAGTGTCCGCACGGGCAGGGGTTCATCGCGCCTACAAGCATAAACTTTGCCGGGTATGTGACTGTATTGGCGATCCTTGATACGGTGACGGAGCCGTCTTCCATTGGCAGCCTCAAGACCTCCAGGACGTTGCGCCTGAATTCAGGAAGCTCGTCCATGAATAGTACGCCGTTGTGAGCGAGGCTTATCTCGCCTGGCACGGGATTTGTCCCTCCGCCCAAGAGCGCAGCATCAGAAATAGTATGATGCGGCGAGCGGAACGGACGCGTGCCTACCAGGAATTTGTTGGCGGGAAGGATCCCGGCTACGCTATGGATCTGGGAGGTCTCCAGCCCCTCTTCAAGGGTCATTTCCGACAATATGGTCGTGAGCCGTTTCGCAAGCATGCTCTTGCCCGATCCCGGAGGACCGATCAACAGGACGTTGTGGCTGCCCGCGGCGGCCACTTCGAGGCCGCGTTTCACATGTTCCTGACCCTTAACGTCGCTAAAATCTATCTTGTATCTCGAATTTCTTTTGAACGCCACCTCAATATCGAGCTCCTCGGGTTTTATCGACAGCTTTTTATTTAAAAAGTCCACTACCTCTTTTAAATTATCTACCGGATAGGCCCCGATGGCCCTGACCACCGCCGCTTCTTTTGAGTTCTCTTTTGGCAGGATCAGATATTTTTTCCCCATATCTTTCAGTGCCATTGCTATAGGGAGCACTCCGTTAACAGGTTTAATTTTACCGTCCAGGGATAGTTCGCCTAAGAATACATATTCTTGCAACAAAGACGAATCTATGACATCTTCGGTGGAAAGGATCGCCAGCGCTATGGGTAGATCGAACGATGCCCCTTCCTTCTTTATGTCGGCGGGAGCCAAGTTGACTATTATCTTCTTGGCGGGAAAAGAGAATCCGGAGTTCCTTATCGCCGCCTTGATCCTGTCCCGCGATTCCTTTATCGCCACATCCGGCAACCCCACTATATTGAATCCCGGTAACCCAGAGCCTATATCGACTTCGGCGGTCACTTCATATGCGTCTATACCTATTACACAGCTCGAATATATCCTTGAGACCATCTCTCTTCTCCTTATATATGATCATCTTCCACGGCGTTCTCTATCAATTCGATCGATTCCAATTTTCTACTGTGATCCAGCTTAACCGAAACAATATCTATGCGCCAACAGGCATTCAATATACGCTGCCCCTTCAGATAGGATAACGCGTTCTTTACGATATGCGCCTGTTTTATCCTTGTCACGGAAAGGTACGGAGGGCCGAAAGAGGATGTGGTCCTAGATCTCACTTCGACAAAGACTCTTACCCCCTTGTGCTTTGCGACGATATCTATCTCACCGACGCTTCGAGGACGAACTTCTCTACTTCGTCCTTCACCTCTCTGTTCAGAGGTATGACGGTGTTGTACCATTTACCGTCCTTACCCGTCTCGCTCGGCATGCTTACGAACAGGCCCTTCTCCCCTTCAACCACTCTCAAGCCCTTTATAACAAAGCTGTCAAATATTGAAAGATCGCAAAACGCCTTTGTCGCTCCGCTGCCGACAAGCTTATGAAGCCTTGATACTTCGAGCTTCATATCTTCCTTGACCATTGTAATCACCCCCTTTCTGTCCCCATACACTATAAGACGGAAAAAGAGGCAAAATTGTTGCAAACTATTTTAAAATAATTTTCTCCCGACGGGAAAAAGTTTCGGTTAAAAACGAAAAAGGAAGATTTGAGGGGTTGCTTTTCGTACGGTATGTGGTAGACTTAATGGTAGAAGAAGAGAGGAGCTTAACCTCTCGGGAGTTAAAGGCGGCGGTTCTTCGAAAGAAGAGCTGACCGAGGCTGCTCGAAAGAAAGAGTAGCCTACCGGGATCGGCCAACAAAACCCGTAAAGGGAGGCGATCGAAAGATAAGAAGGCCGGTTACATGAGTCCTCTTCCGATAGAAGGTTAAGCGGCCCTTCTTCTTTTTTTTATGCTGTATTTTTAAAGCCTGTTCTTGGGGTCTTTATCGAGGGAGCTTAATATACGGGACGCTTCCTTCTCTCCACCCTTCTTCCACGCCTCATATATCATGACCAGCATCTTTGTGGACTTGGCGTCCGATATCCACTTTGCGCCCAAAAGTATCGTAGCTGTGAGAAATTGCAGGAAGTATTCACGGCATACAAAAGATAACATAAACGAAATAACCGCCAATAGAAGATATATATTCATTTTTTTCATAAGTCCGGGCTTTCCTTTTTTAAATTTACTGACCGATTCATGCGCCGATACCGCGCTCTCCAGGCAGCTATTACAGCACGCTATATGATCCTCTACCCTCTTTTTGTCCTCACCGGACAAGATATTGTCAAGATAGTCGGCCAATTCCGTTTCCTTAGGATGCGTGCTTATTTTTTGTTTCAGATCTGTCATATTTTATTCCCCCTATAATATTTTATTGTCTTTCAGCGCCTCTTTAAGCTTCTCTTTCGCCCTCTTTATATGGCTCGAGACCGTGCCGTTCGGCAAGCCTAATAATTCAGCGATCTGGCGATACTTCTTACCGTGAATAAGGTACAACTTTATTATAAGCTTCTCGCTTGCGGGCAGTGACTCTATCGCCAATTCGAGGCTCTCTTCCATGTCAGCCCTCGCCAGTTCATCGTTCGGTCCGGGAATGCCGGATGGGAATATATCGCCTAGCTCTTTATCATCTATCTTGCAAGAGAGCGATACGGCATTATTGAGCAGACGCACTTCTCTGGACCTAAAATGCTCTATGGCCGCATTTCCCGAAAGAATGGCGATCCAATACGATATATCGTCGCGGTTCGTAATATGCGAAAGTTTGCCGTTCTTCCATATATCGGAAAATATATTCTGCTTTATATCTTCAATATCATGGCTGGACGCATCGAGGCCGTATTTTTTCAGGCGGTTTTCGACAGATACGTAGATAAGCGGCGAATACTTCTTCACAAGGATAGACCATGCGGCGAGATCTTTATTAATGCAGGCTTCTATAAGATACCGGTCGTTCTTTCGCAGGTCTTCTTCCATCTTATTTGCTTAAAGCTCCAAGATGGAAGGATACTACAGATTTGATGATTTGTCAAATTAATTATTAGCTTTAATCAAATGGGGCAGAGCGGGCCGTCATGACTTCGCCACCCGCTCAAGCTCTTCGATGCGGTCCTTCGCCCCCTCTACATAATTGGCCAGCTGCGGAGTGGCGAATTTTACGAAATTCTTATAGGCCTCTATGGCGTCTTTGACGCGCCCTGCCTTCTCCGAGACGAGGGCTTTATTGAAGTAAGCGTTGGCGGACTCTGGGTTTATCTGTATGGCTTTGTCAAAATCTTCTATAGCCTTATCATATAGCGCTCTCTTTACATTAAGTATCCCGCGATTTATGTAGCCGGACATATGATTGGGGTTGAGCTCTATGAATTTATTGTAGTCCGACAGTGCCAGGGCATATTTTCCCTGATTATCGTAGACGAGCCCGCGGTTAAAATAGCTTTCGGGGTTCTTGGGATCGATGGAGATGGCCTTATTGAAATCCGCGATCGCCTGCTCGTACTGGGTCCTGTTTGAATATACGATGCCGCGGTTTAGAAACGCCTCAATATATTTAGGGTTAGCCGCTATCGCCTTAGCGTAATATTTTAGGCTATCCTCATATTGCATCTTGCTATCATGGACCAAGGCTATATTGAAGAAGGCCTGCGCGAACTTTGGATTTATCTCCAGGACTTTATTAAAATCATCGATCGCCTCGTTGGAAAAGCCCTTGCGGGCGTAAGCGATACCGCGGTTCATGTAGGGATCTATGTCCTTGGGGTTCACATCTATATTTTTTGTAAAATCTGATATGGCGTTGTCATAATCCCCGCAGCTTAAGTAGGCGTTGGCGCGGTTAAAGAATATTTCGCTGCAATCGGGCCTTAAATCTATCGCTTTCGTGTAGTCGTATATAGCCTGCTTATAATCGTTCTGCCTGGCGTAGACCACGCCGCGGTTAAAGTATGCTTCGGCATATTGGCCGTTCAGCTCAAGAGCTTTATTGTAATCCGAAATGGCGGCATCGTTCTGTCCCTGGTTAAAATAGAGATTCGCCCTGTTGAGGTAAGCCTCCGGATATCTGGGATTCAGCTCTATCGCCTTCTCGATATCGGCCATAGCCTTTTCTGGCTCCACCTTGTTCGCATAGGAGATGGCCCGGGATAGATAGCCCTCGGCATTCTTCGGATCGAGCTCTATCGACATCCCGTAATCCGCTAGAGCCAGCTCGAATTTTCCTTCACGCGCGTACGTAAGGCCTCTATTCATGTAGGCGTCCGAGCTCCTGACATTGATCGCCAGGGCTTTATTGAAATCCGCCATCGCCTCTTTTCGCATCCCTTTTTCATTATAGACCTTACCCCTATCCACATATAGAGTAGGGTCTTCATCATGCTCATATATGGCCTTGTTATAGTAATAAAGAGATTGATCGTATTGACCCAGCCTCGCGTAGGCCAATCCGATATTCGCGTAGGCCTCGACATAGGACGGATCCAGTTCGAGCGCTTTTGTATAATCGAGTATGGCCCTCTCAAACTCTTCCCTTTTGTAATAGACTATGCCCCTGTTTATTAAGGCTTCTGCATAACGCGGCTTCAGGTCTATCGCCTTGTTATAATCGGAGATGGCCTTATCGTCAGATCCTTTGTCTTCATAAATATTCGCGCGCTGGAAGTATTCTTCAGCATTGGAAGGGTCCGCATCTTCGGCATGGGCCGGCGCACAGATCGGTAGGAATATCATAAGAGATATCACAAGCATCTTCTTTAACATGACCACCTGCCTTTTACCTCTCACTTTTTATTGGAGAGCTCTTTATGTAATCGCTATTGTCGTCCTCGATCATTTCACTCTCCAGCGCCCATTTTATCACACATCCGCCTATAGAGCTATACGATTGCCCGGTGCAGTCTATCTGCGAATTTAGCACAAGCTCTTTTGGTGCGCCGCTGTCGTCGTCAACCTTAGCCATGTTCCATAAGCTTATCTTTATCTCTTTCACTAAAAATCCGTTCTTGTCCAATAGCTCAACGTTAAAACCCGGCTTCATCAGGCTGTATATGTAGTCCTGCTTTTTCCTGGCGAACGCTTTTTCGAGCGACTTATAAGGATATACGGAAAATTTATAACAGAGTTTGCCCTCCCTCCAGACCATCTCGAACTTTGCCTTCAGGTCCTTCCCGGGATACTTAGACTCTTTCCAACTGACCGGCTTATCCGGGGCCGCGCTATATTCTTCTTTAGCGACTTCGGCTTTCTTAGGCTGAGCTGCGGTTACCAGGCCCTTATCTTTTATCATGATTGTCAGGGAACCCGTCTTCTTGTCAAAGCGGTATAAGGCACCGTCCGGGCCGGTCACTGCCTGATACTGGTTAGAGTCGCAACCGTAAAGCAATATCGCTACCGACAATATTATTAAAAGCTTGGCCGAAAATCTCATTTATGGCCTCTTCTTCTTATGTAGCGGGACAGGTAAAATACCGTAAAGAATATGCATATATAAGCGAATACGTCCCCATATACCGTATACAATGTCCTTGTCCTGGACAGGACGATCTCATGCGCTTTAAATCCATCTATAAAGAGATCCCTGCCATCTGCCGAAACCTTCGAGACGACGCGGCCTTTCTGGTCTATAAAACATGAGAGCCCAGTATTCGCAGCCCTTATGACATTGATCCTGTTCTCCACCGCCCTGAATACGGAGGCCTGGGCATGCTGATATGCGGCGCTGGATCTTCCAAACCACGCGTCATTGGTTATATTTACGAGAAACCCTGCATTATTCTTCACCATGCCACGCGCCAGGCGAGGAAATATATCCTCAAAACATATGAGGCACCCAAAACTCACCTTCTTCATAAGTTTCCAGTTATGATCTGCTTCCCTTACGGACCTTTCTACCGGGAATCTCAAGATCGTGAATTCTTTGCCTCCCACAAAATCTCCTATGGGACGGGGCGCAAACCTTTGGACGAAGAAGAAGAGCTTCTGTAGCGGCACATATTCGCCGAAAGGCACAAGATGCATCTTGTCATAATGGCTGGCTATCGAGCCGTCTTTGAGAAAAAGAAATGCGCTGTTGTAGTAGAGCTCCCGGCCATTTACATATTCGTATCTCGGGGCTCCTACCAATAGCGGCGCATCCGTTATCCTTGTGAGGCCCCTCACCCACTCCAATAATATCTTCTGGTCTTCAACGAATCCGGGGACGGAGGTTTCGGGCCATATGATGAGATCGGGTTTTTCTGCGGCCGACGAAACGGTAAGAGCGGTGTACTTTTCTATTATCTTTGTAACAAAGCGCTCATCCCATTTCTGGTCCTGGGGAATATTTCCCTGCACCACGGAAACTTTGATCTTTTCTCCGGTGAATACATTGTTGAGCCTCAATAATCCGTATCCTAAGACCGCTATTATTAGAATGGCCGTCATGGCCAAAGGAGTGAGAGACCTTTTTTTATTGCGTATATTTTTTATAGTGAAGAAGACCGCGGTATTGAACATTACGATAAGAAAACTCACTCCGTATGGCCCGGATACATCGGCTATCTGTATGATCGGCAGATTGGAACTCTGCGAATATCCCAATAACGACCACCCAAAACCGGTAAAGACGTATGAGCGCGCCCATTCAAGCGCCACCCATGCGGCCGGGATGAGGAATAGTTTATAGTTTGTAGTTAATAGTTGATAGTAAGTTATCGCGAGGCCGAAAAATCCGAAGTAGAGCGCCAGATACGCCGCCACCATGATCATCCCGGGCAGGCTTACATGTATGAGCCAGTATATAGTGCCGAGAAAAAATATGAATCCTGTTATATAGGATATTAAAAATGCGCTGTGGGGTTTTTGATTCTCCAAAGCGAAGAATAAGGGAATGAAAGCAAACCATGCCAATATCCATAGATTAAAGCCCGGGAAAGACAGGACAAGGAGTAACGCAGAGATCTCAGCGAGTAATATTGCTATTTTCCGCAGCATTTTTTATATTTTTTTCCGCTGCCGCAGGTGCAGGGATCATTCCTGCCGACCTTTGGCTCTTCTCTTTTGTAAGTAGGCGCCGGCGCTTCCGGTAGTTGTCCTTCATAAGAATGCTCCGACGCTTCCGGAGAAGCAGACTTCACGCCCTCGAACTGGCTCTTCTCTTCGTGGACCAGCTGCTGGCGCTTCGTATCAAATACGCCCGGGATCCTTTCCTCTTTCACGGCCTTGACTTTATAAAGGTACTCGAGCGTCTCCTCTTTTATCCTGTCTATCATGTCCATGAACATTGCGTAACCTTCGTGCTGATATTCTATTAATGGATCACGCTGGCCGTAAGCGCGTAGGCCTATACCCTCACGCAAACTATCCATAGCATACAAGTGATCCTTCCAGCGCGTATCTATCACCTGGAGGAGTATCATCTGTTCAAGATGCCGGGCCAGTTGTTCGCCGAGAGACTTCTCTTTCTCTTCGTACATCTTTCTCATCATCTCGAGGACCGTATCTTTTACTTCGGCTATCCTCATCTCCTCAAGATTTATATCTTTGATCTTGATATAGAACCGCGAATCGAGATACTGCCTGAAGCCTTCAAAATCCCATTGGTCCGCTCTGAGCTTCTCATTCAGATAAGTATCTATGGCAAAGTCCACTATCTCTTCCATGAGTTCATGTATATAGCTTTTCAAGTCCTGTCCGAAGAGGACCTTGCGCCTCTCGTCGTATATGACCTCTCTCTGCCTGTTCATAACGTTGTCGTATTCTAATAGATGTTTTCTTATCTCAAAATTATGCTGCTCCACCCTCTTTTGGGCCGTCGATATCGCTTTAGTTATGAAGCCATGCTGTATCTCCTGGCCTTCCTCCATGCCCAGCTTCTCCATTATCAACTTTATCCTGTCGGACCCGAATATTCTCATGAGGTCGTCTTCTAAAGATAGATAAAATCTGCTCGATCCCGGATCGCCCTGCCTGCCTGAACGGCCGCGCAGCTGATTATCTATGCGGCGGGCCTCATGCCGCTCAGTGCCGAGGACGTGAAGGCCGCCGAGCGACGCAACGCCGTCACCCAATACTATATCCGTCCCGCGTCCTGCCATGTTCGTGGCTATAGTGATGGCGTATCTCTGACCGGCTTTGGATATTATCTCGGCTTCCATCTCGTGATATTTCGCATTGAGCACATGGTGCGGGATGCTCATCCTCTTTAAGAGGGTGCTCAAGGCCTCCGACTTTTCGATTGATATGGTGCCTACGAGAACTGGTCTGCCTACTTTATAAAGCTCGGCTATCTCTTTGCATGCGGCATTGAATTTTTCGCGCTCGGTCTTGTATATGACGTCCGGATGGTTGGACCTCGTCAAAGGCTTATTTGTGGGGGCCACTACGACATCGAGGCCGTATATCTTTGAGAACTCCACGGCTTCCGTCTCGGCAGTTCCAGTCATACCGGCTAATTTTTTGTACATCCTGAAGTAGTTCTGGAATGTAATAGTCGCAAGCGTCTGATTCTCCCTCTCTATCTTTACATTCTCCTTGGCCTCAACCGCCTGATGCAGGCCGTCCGACCATCGCCTGCCCGGCATTAGGCGACCCGTGAATTCATCGACTATCAGTACCTCGCCGTCCTTGACTACGTAGTCCACATCTCTTTTATAGAGCGCGTGAGCTCTTATAGCCTGCCTTATGTGATGTTCCCATTCAGACTGTATATCATCGTAAAGGTTCTGGACCCCAAGCAACCCCTGACACTTCAATACACCTTCTTCGGTCAGATTCACCGTATGGTTCTTTTCGTTTACTACATAATCTATGCCCTTCTCTATATCTACGCCTTTATATTTGGCGTCGATCTCCTCTTTGTCGGTAGTGATCTTCCCTTTTAAGCGCGGGATTATCTTATTTATGGTGTAATATTTATCGGTCGATTCTTCGGCGGGTCCTGAAATGATAAGCGG